>JBGTHI010000112.1:0-8792 GCA_041746295.1 Myxococcaceae bacterium | reverse complement strand
GCGCCCTGACCCGCTCGGGCGGATGGCCACGCTTGGCGAGCCGAGCCAGGATCTCGCGTCCCACCACCCCGGTCGCGCCCACCACTGCGAGTTGAAGCTTCGAGTCCATTTCGCCCCTATGTATCAGGCTGCCAGGCTGCGGAGAGGTCAATTCAGGAATCTCGCAAACGAGAGGTAGGCTCTGGGCCAGGGGCAGGCGGGAACTTGGGATTGCGCTCCGCCGCCGAGCTCCGGACGTAGAATGGCTCCAGGGCAAAGAGCCCGGCGCTATCGCCGAGGGCGTCCGACGGCGTGCCGAATCGGCTCAAGGCGAGCAGGGCTTCCGCGCGGGGAAACGGAACCGTCCGGTCGATCTGCCGGTCGGGCACGCTGGCCGCGAGCAACGGCTCTGCGTACTCGTTCGCGCCGGGGCCGATCGCAACCGCATCCGGATGGTCGCGCAGCCACTGAATCGTCTGCGCGAGGGACCAGGCCTCGTCTTTGGCTTCCCGCTTCAGTTGGGATCCAGTGCGTACAAACCGGGCGACGTAGAGCTCATCGCGGCGGGCCAGCGCGCAGGCGAGCAGCGGCACCCGCTCTGGGGCTTCAAGGGCAACCGCCTCCAGAGAGGAGACACCCACCACCGGGAAGCCGATGCCGTAGGCTAGCCCCTTGATCGTGGCAACCCCAATCCGCAACCCGGTGAAGGAGCCAGGGCCCAGACCGACCACCGCACCCGTGAGGTTCTGCGCCTTGAGCCCATGCCGGCCGAGTAGCTCGCCCACCGCTCTGGGTAGGAGCTCGCTCTGCCGGGCGGGCGGACCGAGCGCGATCGCCTCGATAACCGCCCCTCCCGGTTCGGGAGCGAGGGCGATCGAGAGAGTGAGGGTCGAGCTGTCCAGGGCCAGGTACACGCCGCCGGTTTAGCACGAGAAGAGCCGCACTCGGGTCACGCCCCGCTCGATCATCCCCAGCTTGCGGGCCGCCCCTTCCGAGACATCGAGGATCCGGTGGCCCGAATAAGGACCGCGATCATTGACCCGCAGCTTCACCTCGCGGCCGTTCTCCAGATTCCGCACGCGGAGGCAGGCGTTAAACGGGAGCGTGCGGTGGGCGGCGGTCATCGCGTTCTTGTTGAACCGCTCGCCGTTGGCGGTGGAGCGGCCGTCAAAGCCCTTCCCGTAAAAGGAGGCGAGCCCTTCTCCAACCACCACTCCCCCCTCTTCGCGAGAGCCGCGCAGACCATCGGGCTTGGCGCTCCGGGCACAGCCCCATAGCGGGAGCACCGCCAGGGCCGCAAAGGCTGTGAGGACCCGCAGCCGAGGCCACGCGGGCAGAACATGAGCGGTCCGCATCGCTCTCCCTGGTTGTGAGCCGTGAGTCGTGAGGGGATCCTATCTGGTCAAATCGTTCTTCATCACCAGCACCATCAAGAGCAGGAGCATCGCCAATCCGACCATATTGGCAACTTCGCGGGCCCGGGCGGGGATCGGCCGCCGCCTGACCGCCTCCCACAGCGCGGCCAGCAGATGAAAGCCGTCCAGAATGGGAATTGGCAGCAGATTCATCACACCGAGATTGATGGAGATCCCCGCCATCACGTTGAGAAACTCTTCGACCCCCTGCTCGGCGCTCTTGCTGGCGACCTGGTACATCATGATTGGACCCCCCAGGTTGTCGAGCGGGAGCTGTCCGGTGAACAGGCGGCCGAACACGGTCGCGGTCATCTGGATGATCCGGGGAACCACCTGGAGCGATTCGGCGAGCGCCTCGGCCGGGCCCATGTGGATCGTCACCAGCTCCGGCTCCGCGACCCGGTCCGGCCCCTGCATCGGTCGGATTCCAACATCCAGGCGCCGGGACTTCTGCCTGTACTCGTCTTTCACCTCGATCTGCGCCTGAGCCAACTTGGCCTCTCGCGCCTCGCCTCCCGACCGCCAGGAGAGGGTAAACGGCTCGGTCTTCAGCCTCCGCGTTGCCAACTCGAAAAAGAGGAACGACGGCAGGGGGTGACCGTCGAGCGCGGTCAACCGGTCCCCAGCCTTGAGCCCCGCCTTCTCCGCGGAGCTCCCCTCCATGACCTTGCCGACGTAGAGGTCGTCCCTCTCGGCGCCGAGCGCCGCATAGCCCTCCCCCGGCTGCTTCTCCAACTCCACCTGGACCGGCGTGGGCGGCTGCTCCTTGGCCTGCGCCGCGTCGACACCCTCCACCTTGGGATCGCGGCGAGTCACCTTGACCACGAGATGACCCTGTGCGGCGCGCACCGCGCGGAACAGCTCCACCTCGTTCTTCACAGGCGTCCCGTTGATCGCCACCACCCGGTCGAAGGTATGAAGGCCGGCACCTTCCGCGGGCGATCCGGGCGGGACGCCCAGAATCGGCGGACGGGCAGGGCCGATCCCGATCATTCCCCGCGGCACGGTCTCCAGGGGATTGCTCTCCTCGGTCTTCTCCGGGACCAGCTGTTTGGTCAGGGTCTCTCCATCGCGATCCAGGGTGAGGGTCACCGGTTTGTCGAAGCGGGTCTGGAGCGCGCTGCGCAGCTGATCGAAGGTCTGCACCGCCTCGCCGTCGATCGACAGGATCCGATCTCCCAGCTGCAGGCCGGCCGCCGCCGCGGGCAACCCCGGCTCGATCGAGCCCACCCGGGTGGAGTGGGCCTGGTGGCTGCCCAGGAAGACGAAGAAGAAGATCAGGACCGGAAACAGGAGGTTGAAGGCCGGTCCGGCGGCGACGATCAGGGCGCGCTTCCAGGGCGGTTGCGCATTGAGCCCGCGGCTCGCCTCTTCCGGAGAAAGCGCCTCGTCTCCGGGGAACTCACCCGCCATCCGCACGTAGCCGCCCAGTGGGATCCAAGCGATCTGATACTCGGTCTCGCCGCGCCGGAAGCCAACGATCCTGGGGCCGAACCCGATCGAGAACTTCAGCACCTTAACATTGCAGAGCTTGGCGACCCAGAAATGTCCCAACTCATGCACGGTCACCAAGACCCCGAGCAGAAGTGCGAAGTAACCAATATCTCTTAACACCATAGGATGGTGACACTAACCTCCTACCTTGCTGGCGACAAATGGACACGCCGGCCGACAGACTGTCGCCGCAGTGCTCACGCTGTGAAGTATCTGGGCTAGAGCAGCCCGCGTACAAAGTGGGCGTAGAGATAGATCATCGGCGCGTTGAACAGGAGCGCGTCCACCCGGTCGAGCATCCCACCGTGGCCCGGGACCATCTTTCCCGAGTCCTTGACCCCGTAGGCGCGCTTGAGCATCGATTCGCAGAGGTCGCCGAGCGGTCCCAACACGCCTCCCACCAGACCGACAATCAGACAGTCCACCGGCGTGAGGAGCCCCGGAAAGATCCAGCGAACCCCAAACATTCCCGCCACCGAGCCCAGCAGACCGGCGACGAACCCCTCGCGGGTCTTGTTGGGGCTGACTGCGGGCAAAAGCTTGGTACGGCCCAGCTTGCGTCCCACGAAGTAGGCGGTGGTGTCGTTGAGCCAGGTCACTGTCAGCGCCGACATCACCCAGGTGAAACCGCTGGGCAGGGCACGAACCCCCGCCAGCGCGGCGACGCCGACGCCGCCGTAGATCGCGCCGACCAGAGCATGGCCGACATGGGTTGGACCGGCCTCTCGGGGGCCCCGGAGCAGAAAGTAGATCCAGGCGAACATCGAAAAGACCAGGAGCGACCAGAGGCCGAAGTCCCCGGTCCGCTCCCAGCCCAACGCGGTGCAGACCGGGAAGCAGGCGGCGAGCGCCGCGCCCACCCAGGTGGGCAGTCTCGGCTTTCCCCAGACCAGCCCGTAGTACTCGAAGGCGCACATAGCGGCCGAGGCGCCCAGGAGCGCTCCGGTCCAGACGCCCCCGCGGTAGAGTGAGAAAAGGATCAGCGGGAGGTAAAGGGCGGCGCTGGTCAGCCGCACCACCAGGTTCCGGTTCTTGGCGTCCACTCGGCTTGGGTTCCGTTAGCTCTGCGCGACCTTGGGAAGCTGCGCCGCGGTCAGTCCGAATCTGCGCTCTCGGCCCTGGAAACGCACCAGGCAGTTCACGAACGCCTCCCGGCGGAAATCCGGCCAGAGCGTGTCCACGAACATCAGCTCGGCGTAGGCCGCCTGCCACAGCAGAAAATTGGAGATCCGCTGCTCCCCGCTGGTTCGAATCACCAGATCCAGCGGCGGCAGCCCACGGGTCCAGAGCGCAGCTTCGAAGTCGGACTCGGAGACCGGGCCCTCGTTCAGCTCACCGCGCGCCATCCGCGCCGCCAGCAGCGACGCCGCCCGGAGCAGCTCTTCCCTGCCCCCGTAGGAGAGCGCCAGGGTCAGCACCATCCCCCGGTTGCCGGCCGACTCAGCCCGGAGAGACTCGAGCGGGCTCCGCACGTAGCGCGGCAGCTTGTCGAGATCGCCGATCGCATTGAGGCGGATCCCGTTGTCCATGATCTCGTCGCGCTCCGATTCGAGGTATTCGCGGAGCAGGGCCATCAGCGCCCCCACCTCTTCCGCCGGGCGCCCCCAGTTCTGGGCGGAGAAGGCGTAGAGGGTGATCGCTCCCAGGCCAAGCCGGCGGGCGGTGCGGGTGACCTCCCTGACGCTGCGCGACCCTTCGCGATGCCCTTCGATGCGAGGCTCTTCCCGTCGCTCCGCCCATCGACCGTTCCCGTCCATGATGATGCCGACGTGCCGAGGGAGCGGTCCCTGGCGGACCTCAGACTCCAGGAGGTCGAGCGGGTGGAGCGGTTGGACTGAGCGGGGTGCGCTTTCCATAAGGGGCGCGGCACCATAGGGGCTTTTAGTCACCTCCGTCCATGGTCTGTGCAGTTTGACCCGGGGGGCACCTGCGCCTACCATTTCGCCGCCATGCCTCCCAACGTGATTGGTCCCTACCGAGTCCTGGAAACACTTGGCTCCGGGGGCGTTGGGACGGTCTATCGGGCCGTCGATCGCCGAACCAACGAGTCGGTGGCGCTGAAGCTGCTCTCGACCGGACCGGCGCTCGATGCGCGCGCCGCCCGCCGACTCGCGCGCGAGTTCGAGACCCTGGCCGATCTGCACCACCCGAACGTCGTCCGGGTCTTCGATACCGGCGTGCACCTGGGCTACCCCTATCTGGCCATGGAGCTGGTGGAGGGGCTGACCCTGCGTCACTATCTCTCCCTTGAAGCGGAACCCCAGCTCTCCTTGGGGACGCCCTCGCGACCGGCGATCCCGGAGCCTTTCTCCAGCTCCGTCGACTCCACCTCCTTATCGCAGCCCTACCCGACCTTCAGCCTCTCCGCATACGCGGAAGAGGCGCCGAGCATGAGCGACGAGTTCACCTCCGGTCCGGAGTCGGTTCGGGCCCTGGCGGACGCGGTGGATGAGCCGGACACCTTGATGTCCTATGACGGCGAGGACGAGGTCCCCCCTCCGATCCCCTCTCCTCCATCCGCGATCCCAGCGCCTGAGATTGACCTTACCGAGCTGAACAGGCCGGAGCGGGTGGGCAGGCTGAAGGACGCGATGCTCCAACTTTGCCGAGCGCTGGCCTATATCCACGGCCACGGGTTGGTTCACCGGGATCTCAAGCCCTCCAATGTGATGGTGGATCAGGACCGGCTGGTGCGGTTGATGGATTTCGGGCTGGCCAAGTTCCTGGCCGACGACGCGTCGGTCACCGGCAACGGCCAGATGGTAGGGACCTTCCGCTACATGGCGCCCGAGCAGATGTTGGGCGAGACGGTGGACCCTCGCGCCGACCTCTACGGGCTGGGAGTGATCCTCTACGAGCTGCTGGCCGGGCGTCCTCCGTTCGACGCGCGAACGCCGCACGAGCTCTGCCAGCGGGCGCTAGAGACCGACGCTCCAAGCCTCCTGAGCTTCAACCCGATCGGCGACCGACAGCTCTCGCGGATCGCGCACCGCTTAATTCAAAAGGACGCGAACGAGCGCTATCAGACCGCCGAGGAGGTATACGAAGCGCTCAGTGAGTGAGCATCTCTTTCAGGTGGGGGCGGATTCCGACGGCCAACGGCTGGACCTCTTCGTTGGCGAGCGGCTCTCCCTCTCGCGAGCCAGGGTCAAGGCGCTCTTCGAGGCGGGCTCGGTCTTCGTGGAAGGTCGGCGCGCCAACAAGGGCGTTCGGGTCGCGCCGGGGCAGTCGATTCGAGTGAAGCTGCCCCTGCCCCAAGAAGGAGAGGTGCTGGTGGCCGAGCCCGGAGCCCCGCTCGCCGTGCTCTTTAGCGACGCGGCGCTCGTCTTGATCGACAAGCCAGCCGGACGCCCCTCCCATCCGCTGACGGCGGGCGAGACCGGGACCGTCGCCAACGCCCTGGTGGCCCGCTTTCCGGAGTGCGGCCAGGCTTCGCTGGATCCGCGGGAGGGCGGCCTCTGCCACCGGCTGGATGTCGAGACCTCCGGAGTGCTGGTGGCGGCGCGGAGTCGCGCGGCCTGGGAAGAGGTTCGCCTCCAGTTCTCCAACCGAGCGGTGGAGAAGCGATATTGGGCGCTGGTCTCCGGACCCTTGGGCGACGAGGGCGAGATCGATCTTCCCCTGCGTCACCATCCGCGCGGCGACCGGGTCGAGCCGGTGGTCGATGCGGCGAGCGGCGGACGTAAGGCGTTGAGCACCTTCCGGGTACTGGATCGCGCCGGGGACTACTCGTTGGTGGAGGTGGCCATTTCCACCGGAGTGCTCCACCAGATTCGCGCCCATCTGGCCGCGGTGGGCGCACCCGTGGTGGGCGACAGGCTCTACGGCGGTCGTCCGGAGCCGACGCTCAATCGCTTCTTCCTGCACGCCCGGTCGATCGGCCTTCGGAACCCCGCCGATGGCAGCTGGCTGAAGAGGGAGAGCCCGCTGCCACCGGAGTTGGCTGCGGCGCTGGAGAAGCACCAACTGCATTCGCCCTGATCGGTGTGGACGGTATCCAGGGGTGCGGGGCGGTCGCCTCGGTAAATGGCGACCGTCTCCGGGTCGCACCTTGTCCGACCCCCACACTTTCCATCCCTTGGCGCAGTGCGCAGTCGCGGCCTCCCGCTTGCTCCGGAAGACCGGGCCTTTCGGTGATACTTGTTGCCGATCGTTCTTTTGTCCGGAGAATTGCTCATGGCGACTCAGCTGCTGTCGTGGTGCCGTAAAGAGGCCAAGCGCGTGGCGGCGATCGCCCTCGCCCTAGCGCTTCCATCCCTTGCATTTGACGCGGCGATCGGTCACTTCGCTGGCAAGTCGAATGATCATTGGGGGCAGTGGGTACCGATCTGGTTTGCCCCCCCGGCCACCCTACTGCTCCTGATCTTCTCCCTCCCCAAGGTAGCGCTGCCCAAATTCCGACTGGTGATGCGAATCGGAGGGGTGCTCACCGCCGCGGTAGGCGTCGCCGGAACGGTCTTCCACCTGCTCGCCACCCTGCGTGAGATCGGTCAGGAGGCCTGGACTCTTCCCACTCTCGAGGGAGCGCTCTCGGTGGCGCCTCCCCTGCTCGCGCCGGGAGCCTTCGTCGGCATCGGCGCGGTGCTCTGGATGCTCGGCCATCCTCGCCTGGTGCTGCTGCTGCGGGGCGAGGAGAGCGAAAGCGCGTCTGCGAACGCCGCCCAAGCCCCCAAGCGGCACGCGGCTTAAGGTCCAGAGGTCCTGGGACTTCTACCAGCCTTTGTCGATCTTCCAGGAGGGAATGTCGGTGGAGGTCTCCAGCTCCGACTCCGAACGCCGGCGGCGCTTGGACTCGTGATCCGGCGGATGGGCATGGTCTTCGTGGCCAGGCCGAATGCCTACCCGCTCCCGGATCGGCGAGGAAGATCTCGGAGGCTCGCGGAGGGACGACTGCGCCTGCCGCGTCGGATTCCGACGCGCTATGCACACTCGTTTCCGAAATCAGCGCGCGCCGTGCCGGAAGACGCGATTGCTCTCCGCCGACGCGTGAGCAATGGGTTGGTATGACGGCCGGACGATCTAGAATCGCACTGCCATGTCCCGCGCCATCCTGCACATCGATCTGGACGCTTTCTATGCGTCGGTCGAGCAGCGCGATGACCCTGCTCTGAAGGGGAGGCCGGTGATCGTGGGAGGCCACCCGACCCGGGGCGTGGTCCTGGCGGCTTCGTACGAGGTCCGGCGCTTCGGCATCCGCAGCGCAATGCCAATGGCTCTGGCGCTGCGGCAGGCACCAGCGGCGGTGGTCGTTCGCCCCCGCTTCGAAGCCTACTCGGAGGCGAGCGAACAGGTGTTCGAGATCTTCGAGGCCTTCACGCCTCTCATCGAGCCGCTGTCCCTGGATGAGGCCTTCCTGGACGTCACCGCCTCGGTCTCGCTCCTGGGGAGCCCCGCGCAGATGGCTCGGCGGATCCGCGAGCGAATCGCCGCGGAGGTGGGGCTCCCCGCCTCCGCCGGCATCGCTGCCCGGAAGATGGTCGCGAAGATCGCCTCCGATCTCGCCAAGCCCAATGGTCAGATCGACGTGCCCGAGAGCCAGACCCGCGCCTTCCTGTCTCTGCTACCGGTCGCTCGGCTCTGGGGAGTGGGGCCCAAGCTGAACGAGACGCTGCGGCGGTTGGGGCTCACCCAGGTCGGAGAGATCGCGCGGGCCAATCCCACCCGGCTGGAGCGCGAGCTCGGATCGATCGGCCGGCATCTCTACGCCCTCAGCCACGGCCTGGACGACCGCGAGGTGCTGGCCGACAGCCTGGCCAAGAGCATCGGCGCGGAGGACACCTTCGACGAGGACCTAGAAGGCAAGGCGGCACTTCTCCCCTTCCTGCACGCTCAGGCGGAGCGCGTGGCGCGGAGGCTACGTCGAGCGGGGGTCAAGGCGGGCACCGTGCAGCTCAAGCTGAAGGC
>JBGTHI010000111.1:0-2867 GCA_041746295.1 Myxococcaceae bacterium | reverse complement strand
GGTCGCTCGGGCACATGACAGGAGCAAGCGATGAGCCACGTCCGCAGTCAAGTTTCCGATCACGACATCTGTGAGCCCACCATCGTGGAAGAGCCACCGACGTCTGATACTGGGAACGACATCGTTCCGGCCCCGGAGGCGTTTCACATCGACAGCGCCCGCACCGCGAACTGGCTGGTGCGGAAAGTGGTTGAGCGCCGTCGTTATCAACAGCAGGTTAAGACGTGGGCCGATGCGGAGATCCGACGCGCAGAGCGAGAAGAGCGGCACCTTCTGCAACATTTTGGTGGCCAACTGGAAGCGTGGCTTCGGGCGGCGCTTGATGAGGAAGGAGGACGCCGTCGTTCAATTCACCTACCAGCGGGTTCGGTCGGGCTCCGCGCCGAACCGGCGCGTCTGGTGGTGCATGATCAGGAAGCATTGGTCAAGTGGTGCAGAACCCAATTGCCAGAAGCCTTTCAGATCCGAATTGAGGCAGTTGGTGCCGAGGCAATCGAGGCCGAGACGTGGGCGAAGACCCGCTGCGTCGACGCCCGGCATGCCGTGGCCGTCGGCAAGGCTGTCGTGAACAGCTACTTCGCCGAGAATGGCGAACTGCCGCCCGGCACCGACTTGATCCCTCGCCAGGATGTCCTCACGTTGAAGTAGGAGCCGCCCATGGCCGGTAAGCGCAATCGGAAAAAGAACAACCAGCCGCCGCTGCACAGTTCAGTGCCGGATGCTCCCGAGCCGGGCCTCGATCCAGCTAGAACTCCCTCGAAATTCGTTCGTTTTCTGCGAACGTTGGCCGCGGAAGACATTGGTGCCGCTCCGTCACCGTTCATTTGCGTGTGCTTGCAAGGTCTTGAAACGCCCCTGGCGTTGTCTCAGCTCGATGCGATAAATCTTTTAGCTTCGCTCGCATCGAGTCTCGCAACTCAGAATCATCGAATGGCCCGGCGTGTGGTAGCAGCGTGGGGACGGTGGGAATGGGAGGAGAATCATCGACGAGACATGCACCGCGCGTTGCAAGCGTTCGTAAAAAAGTCACCTCCTGTGGGCAAAGAGCGGCTGGTGTCACGGGACGCGCTTGAGCAGACTTATGCGGAAGTGTGCAAGGTCGGACCCACCGTCGCGCTCGACTTGCTTCTCCGTGAGCCGGAGCCAGACCTCGCGGCGTTCCTCGAGGCCCATGCTACGGCTCTGCAGAAGGAGCTGGTTTCATCGCGTAATACTTCGTCGGATTCCCGAGACGTTGTCTTGGCTATCGCGACAACCGCCCTCGCGGTGCTGCGCAAGGCCCATTACGAGATGTGGCTCAACAGCGCAATCGGCACGCGGCTGGCGCAACTGGATCCGAACCTTGCCGACGATTCACCAAGTGCCGGGTAGAGCACTACATCTGCGCCACGATGCCGATTCCAATTTGGTCGTTAAGGTCAATTGCTGGGCGCAGGCGGAGCCCGAAATAGCAGAGGCATTTCCACGAACGCTTCGCGTCCGACGGGAGTCTTCCAAGTGCGGTCGTGGGAGCCGTTGGTCAAACGGGCTTGACGCTCATCGTGTGGTCGGCCAAATCCCGGAGACCGCAACGTTCATTACGTTCTGCGGCGCAATACGCTCCATCCGCTGCCTTCGAGTGGCGCCGATCGTCTCTCGCGCCTTCTGCCGCCGCCGCGAGGCTGAGTGGTAGAGGCGCTGAAGTCGAGGACTGTCATTCCTTCGACCCAAGGCCAGGAGAAGACGGTGCATCAGCACCTCGCACATTAGGATGTCGTGCAGGGCGGGACGACGCTCGGGCGTGTCGTACTCAGGGTATGCACCGGCCCACGCCCGCAGTCTCTCCAGATACAGAGCGTGTTCAGCTTGCGACAGGAGAAGCGCGGAATACTTGCCGGAGACCAATTGATGTGGCGGGAGGGAGGGAAGTTCCAACGGAATCTCCGTGCCGACCGTCGCCGTCGTAGCGCTCTCGGTTACAAGATGCGGTCCCCCGATCACCGGTGGCAGTTCGCTCTCAAGCACGGGCATGTGTTGCACCGACTCGATGATTTTTGGTCGCCGTCCGTGCAACAGGTGACATGTCAGACCTACTCGGCCCCGGCGGTACTGCCGGATCGTGCTGTTGGCCCACCGCGTCGGTACCGCGCGGACGCGACGACCGTACACATGCTTCCGGGTCACCAGTGTCTCGCCGACGACGATCGCCCATGTTCCGATGCGGTCATGCCAACGAGCATTCCGACTGCGTGGGCGATGCAAAAGCAACATTGCCCCGTCGTTGCGGCTGTAGGCGCGTTGGATGCGACCGTAATTCTCTCGGTCGAGTTGACGGATCGGGATCTTTTGCCAGCGTGACTGAGTGTTCATCTACCAGCTTCATCGGCAAACGAGAAGCGGAGGTTATCGGTCGAGGTGCTCATGCGAAGGTCGCCGGGATTTTTTTTGACCTCGCCCCTTCGATGCGGGCGCGTTTTTGCTCTATTGCAGATGCCCCCCGCCCCCCGTTGGCGTGCCTCTTATGCCGAGCCCTGCCCTCCCCATCTGTGAACCGACCAGGGGTGTCAAAGATGTCAAAGCCCCCCGGTGGACGGATGGGTCTGTGATCTTGCGCCGTGTCGATTCCGTCGCTGCGCGCGAGATTCTGGGACGCGCCGAACCGTCATTACGCCCGAACAATTTCACTTTCGTGTCTGCATCTGCGCTGTTGCCTGCACCATCGCCACAATTCCGGCACGAATAGCTTCTGGGAGAGCAGGCCATGCCACGATGACTGAGGCAAGATCAGGATCGTTTTGCGGGCCAACTGGCAAGCCAACTGGCAAGATCGTTTTGTCGGTTTCGGAAGTGCTGTTGCTGTCAGTGGTTGCTGAGGAGTCATTCCGGTT
>JBGTHI010000110.1:0-3912 GCA_041746295.1 Myxococcaceae bacterium | reverse complement strand
CGGCGTCGCTGGCCAGGCGCGTGTAGGAGAGCGTGACCATCTGCTGGTGGAGCAGGGTGTTCTTCACCGCCAGGGCCGCCTGACCGGCTACCGCTTTCAAGAACTCGACCTCGTCCGAAAGGAAGCCGTGCCGCTCCGGTCTTTGCAGATTGAGGACTCCGAGCAGGGTTTCGGAGTGGATCATCGGAATGGCGAGCAACGAGCCCTGCTTGACGTCGTTGCCGCTCCGACGGGTGTAGAGCTCGGTATCCGCCTCGAGGTCCGCAACGTAGACCGTCTTCATGGACTGCGCCGCGCGGCCGCAAACCCCTTCGCCCATCATGAAGGTCAGCCCCTCGGTGCCCCGTCCCGTGGGATAGGCCGCCTTGACCTCGAGCGTGCCCTCCGGGTTCAGCAGCATGATCGAGAACTGATCGATGGTCAGCCGCTCCGCGACCAGTTGGCTGATGCGGGAGAGGAGCTCGGTCAGCTCCAGGGTGGAGGTGAGGAAGTTGGCGAACTCCGAGAGCAGTGAGAGCTCCTTGAGCCGGCGCTCCAGCGTGGCGCTTTTGGTCTCCAGCGCCTCCTTGAGCGCCACCTGCTCCTCCGCCATCGACAGATAGCGCTGAGTGTCGATCTCCTCGGCCATCATCGAGGTGATTCGGGCCAGGAGTTGGTTGAAGGCCCTGGAGAGGCGACCGATCTCGTCGTCCCGACTCTCGTCGGCGCGCACCAGGAAGTCGCCCTGCTGGGCCTGGCGCATGCCTCCGGTCAAGCTGGCCAGCGGCCGGTAGAAGAAAAAGCGCAGTGAGAGCGCGGTGGCCACAGCGAGTACCGCGGTAAAGGCGACCACCCCATAGAAAGCGAGCTCGAACGGGCCGTTCATCTCCACCGACCTTCCGGTGCTCTGCTGAAGGGCGGCCTCAGTCCGCTCCCACAACCAGCCGATTCCGGCCAGGGAGACGGTCAGACCCGGAAGGGCGATGCCCCAGAGCAGCTTCTTGCCGATCGAATTGAACAGCCGCATTCGCACTCAAGCTCCGAAAGCGGCACCTCGCCCGCGTGCGGAGAAGAGGCCGATCCTTCGCTGGAGCACGGCGCGCTGTCGAGTAAAACTTGGACGGATGGATGAATCGCTCTTCATCACCTCTTCACTGCTGCCTGTTCCACACGCCTTTTCCACGCGGAGGGGCGGCGTTTCATCGCCCCCGTGGAGCTCGCTCAACCTTGGGCACGGTTTGGGGGACACGCCGGAGCGGGTGGAAGAGAATCTCCGGCGTCTGAGCAGCGCGCTTGAGCTGCCCCTCTCGTCGCTGCACACCGTGAGGCAGGTCCATGGCGACCGGGTGCTTCAGGCAGATGTCCGGTCCGGATCTGCCGAGCGGGGCGCCGAAGCCGACGCGCTCTGGACCGAAGCGGTCGGTGAGGCGGTGGGGGTCCGCACCGCCGACTGCGTGCCGCTGCTGCTGGTCGATCCACGGAACCAGAGAGTCGCAGCGATTCATGCGGGTTGGCGCGGGACCGCGCTGGAGATCGGCGCACGGGCGGTCGAAGCCTGGTCTCTGTTGGGCTCCCGCCCCGAGCGGCTGCTCGCAGCGCTGGGTCCCCACATCCGCCGGTGCTGCTACGCCGTCTCGTCCGACCTGGCCGCCCAGTTCAGCGCCCAGTTCGGAAGCGAGGTGATAGACCTCCGCCGCGGCCCCGACGGCTTTAACGACACCTATCACCTGGATCTGGCGCTGGCCGTTCGCCGTACGCTGGAGAGGGTAGGGCTCAAGCCTGGACAGATCGACGCGACCGGTCCATGCACCGCCTGCGACGGAGGAAGGTTTTTCTCCCACCGGCGGGACGAGGGAAAAACGGGGCGTCAGCTCTCGGTGGCGATCTGCCGCTTTTGACCACCTTTCGGTTTCTTGACGCCCTGGAAGCGACCTCCCTATCTTTGATTTCCATCCGTGGTCCGCCGACGGAGCCCACCATTTTACGTCTCTGGCTCATCCCCCTGGTGGTGCTTCCCACGGCCTGCGCGACCGGTCGGGCAGCGGATCGTCAAGAGCTGGCGGAGCTGCGGTCGGAGGTCAGAGCCTCGAGAGAGCGGGCCCGAGAGCTTGACCGACGGTTGGCGCGCCTCGAGGCGCTGGCCGCGATCGCCTCGCCGCCCAGGCCTCCGACGCGGGGCTCGAGCTCGGTTCCATCGCTGGCGGTGGTGAAGCTTAAGCCCCGCTTCGAATCGGCTCCGAAGCTGGATACCGAGACCCCCGTCGTCGAGCCCGATTCCGAGCCCGGGGCCGATCCGGTCGACAGCCTGATGCAGAACCTGGCCCAGCGCCAGGAGGTCGAGGTTCCGGAGGAGGATGACTCGATCCTCCACAAGCAGTTCGAGGAGAGCGTTGCCTCCCTTCGCACCGGCAATGTCGAGCCGGGGGTTGCCCGCTTGAAGGCGTTCGCGGAAAGCCATCCCAAACATCCCGACGCGGACAACGCCCTCTACTTCAGTGGTCTGGGCCTGATGGGACTTGGGCAGCACGAAGAGGCCGCGGGGCTCTTGGCGGCGTTGGTGGAGAAGTTTCCTGCCGGCGATGCGGTGATCGACGCCACCCTCCGGTTGGCCGAATGCCGGGAGCGGCTGAAGAACATGACCGCCGCCAAGGCGCTCTATACGCGCGTGGTCACCCGATATCCAGGTACCGCGGCCGCAAGTCAGGCAGAACAGCGGTTGAGCTCCATGTCACGGTGACGAGATGAGCAGGCTCAGGATGAAAGGACGCGTTAAGATGCGGTTCACCCATTGGGCCCTTGTTGGTGGCGCCGCGCTCGGTGCCCTCTCGCTTCCCGCGGCTGGCGGGCCCGCCGAAGTGGATGGGCTCAAGGTCTCCAAGCCGATCAACGTCCAGATGCCCAAGACGGTCCATACCGTGGTGAGGGGCGACACCCTCTGGGACCTGTCGCAGACCTATCTGGGCAACGCCTGGTACTGGCCCAAGGTGTGGTCCAATAACCCGGAGATCGCCAACCCCCATTGGATCTACCCCGGGAGTAAGGTGAAGTTCGCCAGCACGGGCGAGGAGGCCCCTTCCCGGGTGGAGGTGGGGGATGCACCGCCTGACGAGGGCGACGAGTCGGGTGAGCCTTCCGACGGAATGGGCACCGAGAGCGCCAGCGGCGTGCAGGTCATGGGCCGAATCGGGTACGGCGGCCCCCCCTCGATGCGGCTGATGACTTCCGGCTTCGCGACACCCGAGGAGATTCAGTCGGCGGGTGAGATCAAGGGCTCCTTCTCCGAAGGAGAGATGCTGACCACGCCGGACACCATCTATGTCTCCTTTCGCAACAAGAGCCAGGCCAAGCTGGGCGACCGCTACCTGATCTTCCGTGCGCTCGGAAAGGTGAAGCATCCCGCCAGGCTCGGCACTCACGGCCATCTGACTTCGATCCTGGGTGTGGCGCGGGTCACCAAGTTGGAGGGTGAGCTCATCAGCGCTCAGATCGAGCGCGCCTTCGACGAGATCAACCGCGGAGATCTGTTAGGGCCGTACGGGGAGGATCTGGTCCGGGACGTTCAGCCCAAGCCCAATGAGAAGAGCCTAACCGGCTACATCCTGGCTCCGCTGACGCCGCACCTCACCACCTTTGGCGAGCAGCACGTGGTGGTGGTCGACCTGGGCCGGGCGGACGGCGTCCAGAGCGGCAACACCTTCTCGGTGATTCGGCAGGGCGAGGGGGGAGGGCAGTTCGTCAACCCGGCCAAGGGGCAGGACAAGCGGTACCCGGTGGAGACGGTCGCTTCGTGCGTGGCGGTCGAGGTGAAGGAGAAGGCCAGCACCTGCCTCCTCTTGCACTCGATGCGGGAGGTCGTGGCGGGTGACCGCGTGGAGATGAGGGCGGGCGCTGCTTCGTCGGCTCCGGTCTCGCTGAGGTAGCAGCAACAGTTGC
>JBGTHI010000109.1:0-3554 GCA_041746295.1 Myxococcaceae bacterium | reverse complement strand
TCAGGCGCGAGCCGTTCTGGATCAACGTGCGGATGGCGATGCACATCTCCATGTTGCCGCTGCGGTCGAAGTAGCCCACACAGCCGCCGTAGGGGCCGCGGCGCGCCGGCTCCAGCTCGTCGATGATCTCCATCGCCCGAACCTTGGGGGCCCCAGAGAGGGTCCCTGCCGGGAAGGCGGCGCGCAGCACGTCGAGCGCGCCCTTGCCAGGGGCCAGCCGTCCCCGCACCTGAGAGACCAAGTGGAGCACGTGCGAGTAGCGCTCGACCACCTTGAAGGTCTGGAGCAGCACCGTTCCGATCTCGGAGACGCGTCCTACGTCGTTGCGCCCCAGGTCCACCAGCATCACGTGCTCCGCCTCTTCCTTCGGGTCGGCGAGGAGCTCCGCCTCCATCCGGGCGTCGCCCTCCGGTGTCGCCCCTCGCGGCCGGGTCCCCGCGATCGGCCTCAAGATGACCTCCCCCTTGTCCAGTCGGACCAGGGTCTCCGGGGATGAGCCGACCAGCGCTTGCTCCCCGTTCTTCAGAAAGAACAGGTAGGGCGACGGATTGACTCGGCGGAGGGCCCGGTACACCTCGAAGGGCGAGACCGAGCTCTCGGCATCGAACCGCTGGGAGACCACGATCTGCTGGCAGTCCCCTGCGGAGATATAGGCCTTGGCCCTCCGGACCGCGTCCTCGTACGCCTCGCGGGTGACCCGGGGACGCAGTGTAGTCAGCTTCCGGGCCGGCGGCGGGCGGAGATCGACCAACCCCTTTTGAAGCGTCCGCAGCGTCTTGCGCAATACGGAGACGGCAGAGGCATAGAGCCTCTTGGGGTCATCTCCCCTGTCGCAGCGGACCTCGTGGATCACCTGCATCGAGTGGCGAAGGTTGTCGAAGGCGACCACGGTCTCCACGTCCATCAGGAAGACGTCGGGGAAGGCGAGCTCGTCGGGATTGGCAATTGGAACGCGGGGCTCGAACAGCCGGACTGCGTCGTAGGAGAGGAAGCCGACCAGCCCGCCCGAGAAGCGGGGAGTCCCCTCCACCTCGACCGCCCGGTGGCGCTTCAGCTCATCGCGAACGTGGGCCAGCGGGTCTCCCCCCTGCCCCAACTTCCAGGCGTAGGCCTTTCGAGCACCGGCGCCCAGAAACGACCAGCGACCCGCCCGCTCGCCGCCCTCGACCGACTCGAAGAGGAAGGCGCGCTTCTGCCCACGCGAGAGCTTCAGGAATGCAGAGACGGGCGTCTCGGTATCCGCCTCGACTTCGATGCGGACCGGAACCGACCGGCCGGGCTTACAGAGCTTCAGGAAAGACTGAAGATCGGGGATTGCGCCGCTATTAGCGGGGCCAAAGACGCACCGTCATCGCACCACTCCGCGAGAGGAGGCGCCCACCAACATTGCTGCGAGGGAGTCAAACATGCGGGCGCACACTACGTTGAGGGCTAACCTTGCGCAAGGGGCGAGTCGCCCCCGGCCACTCCAGCCCCTTGGCCCCGTGCCAGGTGTTTACCTCCATGGCGTCGGCGCCCTCCGGAGCCGCGCGGAGGCGCCGGTAGCACCCGCGGGGCCCGGCCAGACCTCGCCGTCGAAGGATGGATCCAGGCGGATTCGCATCAGCGTTTGGGCTTCGCCGCGCGGTAAGCCTGGGCGGGGTGTGCCGGGGTATGGGGATGGGTTCGCTCGAGAACGCCAGCAGCGACCATGTCCTTGAGGTGGCGTTCGACCAGCTTGGAAACGTTGAAACCCAACAACTCCGCCAGCTCGGTCGGGCGCCAGGGACGCAGCGAGGTGAGGTCCATGATCGCCCGCCGGAGCTTGTCTCTCCGAGGTCGGGCACCCATCGATGCGAGAATTCGCCGCACTTCATCGGACTCGAACCCCCCCCGATCCGAGGCCGCGGTCCCTTCCGCCGCAGGACCCAGCTCATAGTAGCTGGCGGGGCCTGCAGCGTGCAGCGTGAGGAGATTCTTATCGCGAAGGCGGCGCAACAGCGCGCTCGCGATGAGAGTGTCCAGCCCCGTCATCTCTCGAAGCCGGGCATTGTCCACTCGGCCGCGACGGCGTGCTTCCAATAGGGCGCGGAACTCCTCATCGGTGATCTGATGCAGGCCAAGCGCGCTCACGAAGGTCCGGTCGGCCTCGGTCAGCACCGGCGTATTCTTGAGGGTGACGGTGAATTCGCGCGGCGGCGCTTCAATTTGAGGTGCCGGGAGAAAGAGTCCTTCCATTTCGGCGAACATGCGCGGAATTCCTTCCCCCTGGTCGCGCATGATCGATAGGTCCACCAGGGCTCGAACGGTCCTGGGGTTGCGGCTCATGTGCCTACGCTCGAGGCGCAGGAGCTCCTCCAGGCTGAGATCCGGCATGATTCCACCTGGACTTGAGACCTCCAGCCGGTTCTCAAAGAACCAGACCTCGGTGGTTCGCCCCTCCACCGAATAGTCCCGGTGGGCAATCGCGTTGAGCACCGATTCCTTCCACGAGAAGTCGGGATACTCGGGCACCTCCTGAAATCGAATCCCGCGCAGGCGAGAGGGTCGGCGAATCAGCCGCTCGATCGCGGTGAAAGTCGAAGCGACCACAAAAGGTATGCTCCCCTCGATGCGCGGAACCTCCTCGACATTGTGCTCAACACCGAATCGCCGCTCGGTGCCGATCACGCGGAACACCCGCACGCCCGCGTTGGGATGATCGGGGCCGTCGACGGAGAAGAGCAGCTCGGCGGCACGGCGCAGGGCGATACGGGTGCCACGCCGATCGGCCAGCTTGCGCTTGAGAAGGTAGGCCTCGTCCGAAAGCGCTGAAAGGCCCGAGCTGGTGCGAGCGCGAGCGAGCAGCTGGGGGTCAAGGTCGGCCAACGTCATCCGCGACGGCCGCGCCTCCCAACTCTCGGCCATCCCGTGGAACTTGAGAGCTTGGATTTGCGACTCGGAGGCTTGGACAGTTCGGTCGCCCATGCGGAGCGGGAAGCCATCGCCTTCCACTTGAACCGCCACGTCGCTGGTTGGGATGTCAAAGACGAGCAGCGGGATGCCCTGGTGTTCGACTATGAAGCCCTCCGGCTGCGGCGGCCGCAAGCGCGTGCGAGGGGTGGCGAGGATGGCGTCGATCGCGTCTTGCGGATAGCGATGGCCAGTAACGACACCTCCGTCTTCGATGCCCAAGATGAGAACGCCGCCTTCGGAGTTGGCGAAGGCGGCGACGTATTCGGCGACTTGATCTCGAACCGCACGGCGATCCCGGGGGCGCTTATCCTCCTCCGCGCCTTCGAAGAGTGATTTGCGATCGAAGTGCTGCCCTTCGTCTTGGTGGATGAAGGGGGTGACGTCGAAGGGCGGGGTCATGGCTTCACGCGGTACTTCTGGAGGCGACTCCGTGGCTTGTTGGGAATCGTTGGCTCGATAAAGCCACCTTTGAGCGCGGGTTGCAGATACTGCTCACGCAGGTTCTTAGGGTCCTTGAGTCCCAGCCGCTCCCGAATTTCCGCGTTGCTGAGTGGGCCCTGTTTACCCAGCAGCTTCACCAGCGCGGTGACTTGGGGGGTGACTTGGGGGGTGACTTGGGG
>JBGTHI010000108.1:0-3073 GCA_041746295.1 Myxococcaceae bacterium | reverse complement strand
GGCTCGTCGAAGCGCTCGCGTGGCAGCTCGCGGGCGAGCGGCTTGGGCTGCGGGGCTGGGACGGGTGCGGGGGTGGTCTTACGTTCCGGCTCGGCCAGGCCGACCGCCACTATAGGATGGGCGCGGGGCGCCGGAGGGCTGCTCAAGCCGGGGGTGCGGCGGCTGGGCCGGGGAGGCTCCACCGGAAGCGGCGATTTGGGCGGCCGATCGATCTGGAACCTCCGCGGCATTCGGCCGCTCAGATAATACGAGAGCGCCGTATTGCGGATGCCGATCAGGTCGAGGCCGGTCCGCGCCAGCAGCTCGTTGGCCGAGCAGCGCACCCGGGTGATCGCGATCAAGAAGTGCATGCAGTCCGCTTCGTGGCAGCCGCAGCTCTGGGCGATCTCTCGCGTCCGCTCGCAGAGCTCTCGAAAGACGGGGTCTGCCTCCTTGGGGCTAACCGTCATCGTCTGGAGCAGGCGGTCTTCGTCGACGCCCCGCTCGCGCAGGAGAAGCTGGGCGCGGTTCGGGAAGGTGAACAGGGCGAGGAGCGCGTGCGCCGAGGTCGGTCGTTGATTGACGCTGCGGGCGATGTCGTCTGCTTCAGCGAGGGCTTGCGCGAAGTCGCTGCTGTCGACCATTGCATCTCCGACCAAAGGTACTGACCACGGGATAGCGGCGAAGATTTACACGGCGCGATCCCCTCGGACAAGACCGTGTTTTTCACTTGCAATCGGTGCTCGCCTTCCGTCCTTGATGGGACGATGCGCTGCGCAGCGCGCTTCCATGGATGGGTTTGGGATTGTCGAGCAACCTCGATGGAGATGTGGCGCCGCCGAGATGCGCCTGTATATGCCCTGCTCGCGCCTCCAGGATGGACGCCGGCCTGGAGCGAGGCGGCGCGGCTGGGGTTGGTGGAGCGTGGCTGATCGTTGCGCCCCGGTCGCCCCTTGAGTAGGTACCGGCCATGCCACTCGTCCTAGGGATCGCTGGAGGGACCGCTTCGGGCAAGACCACCGTCGCGAGGAAGATTCATCGAGCGCTCGCGGGCTGCCGGGTGGCGTTCGTGGATCAGGACTCCTACTACCGGGACCTGCCGCACCTGTCGCTGGCGGAGCGGCGCAACGTCAACTTCGACCATCCCGACGCCTTCGACACCGAGCTGCTGGTCGACCACATCCAGCAGCTCAAGCGCGGCGAAGCGGTGGAGAAGCCGGTCTACAACTTCGTCACCTCCAGCCGCGAAGCGCGAACCACGCGCGTGGAGTCTGGCGACATCATCCTGGTGGAGGGGATGCTCCTGTTGCAGATGCAGCCGGTCCGCAGCGAGCTGGACGTGAAGATCTTCGTCGATGCGGAAGACGACGTGCGAATCATCCGGCGGCTCACCCGCGACATCAAGGAGCGCGGGCGAGACTTCGACTACGTGGTCTCCCAGTACTTCAAGTACGTCCGGCCGATGCACATGAGCTTCATCGAACCGTCCAAGCGCTATGCCGATATCATCGTTCCGCACGGCGGCAACAACGAGACGGCGATAGAGATGCTGGTAGGGGCGCTCCGGGCTCGTCTGGCCTAATTCGGCTCTGCCAGGCGGCTCGAGCTGTTGGGAACTCCACCGTGGACGCCGAATCCGCTTGAAAAGGCAGCGCTGGCTGGCCGATATGAGCTCAGGAGAAGCCAATGCCCAAGCTACCCCGTCCCCCAGGCCACCATTCGATCACCCCAAGCTTCATCGTCCCCGGCGCCGGAAAGGTGATCTCGTTTCTCGAGAAGGCGTTCGGCGGCAAGGTCGTCGAGCGATACGACGGACCCGGGACTCTGTTATGCACGCCGAGATCATGATCGGTGACTCGGCCGTGATGTGCGGCGAGCCGATGGAAGGCTGGGAGCCGCAGCCCGGAGCGTTCTCGTACTACGTCGACGACGGCGCCGCGGTCGACGCAACCTACAAACGGGCACTCGACGCGGGCGCGACTTCGGTTACGGAACCCAAGAACGAGTTCTACGGTTATCGCAGCGCGTCCGTGAAGGATCTCGCGGGCAACAAGTGGACGATCTGTGCCGTCGTCGAGAACCTATCCAGGGAAGAAATGCACCGACGTATGAAGGATATGAATATGGGCAGCTGAACGCGGGCACTGCGCGATTTGGCTAACACATACTAGGCGCGGTGGGTGTTGGGGTTGCGGATGCCAGCCGTCAGAAACTCGAACGTCCTGACGGCCGTGCCGTGCGCCCAGCCTTGGAGCTCTGGGGCGAGCGCGGTTGGAGAAGGTATCAGCGCCGTCAGGGCAGCTCGTCGCGGAGCTGATTGACTAGGTCGAGTGTCACCGGCGCGGCATCGGGACGCACTGGCAAGAGAGGGATGCCGTTGCGAGTGGATCCGCCGGCCTCCTGAGGTCGCAGGGCCTGGCGGGCGAGGGCGGAGATGATCTCGCCGATGGTTTTGTGTTGGCGGTAGGCAAGCGCCTTGGCAGCGGCGAGGATGTCGTCATCGAGGGTGAGGGGTAGTGCGCATAACTTGGCTCCATCATCAAACATCGAGCACTCGGGATATGTGGTCTCCCAGTACTTCAAGTTCGCCCGGCCGATGCACATGAGCTTCATCGAATCGTCCAAGCGCTATGCCGATATCATCGTTCCGCACGGCGGCAACAACGAGACGGTGATCGAGATGTTGGTGAGGGCGCTCCGGGGGGTCGTCTGGCCTAAGATGGTATTCGGGTTCTCCGCGCCGAGGACCTCGATCAGACGAGGCAGCAACTCCCGATAGCGCGCCGCCGTCCCACGCTCGATCAAACTCGACCCCAACGGGCAAGCGGATTTTAAGAAGCGATCTACTGGACGTCGGCCTCGGGGAGGCGCTGCTGGACTTCCAGGGTGATGGGGTGCGCCTCCCCAAAGACCGCGACCAGGCGTGGTAGAAGAGCCTCCCAATGTTCCCGAGCCGTAAGCGTTCACCGGATCAGATTGAGATCTAGGTTCGGCGGTGAGGATCAGAATTCTTCGTTGGACGCGCGCGCAGAGGGGTGATCAGTAGGCAGACGTGCGAGACGGTCGTGACCCCCGAGATATCGCTCGAATCGCC
>JBGTHI010000107.1:0-4939 GCA_041746295.1 Myxococcaceae bacterium | reverse complement strand
GCGGTCGGGGCGGTGGCCGGGGCCTTGCTCCTGATCAGCGCCTGTGGGGGCGGGGGAGGGCCGGCTCCAGCTCCAGCCGCTTCGCCGGCTTCCACCGCGCCCTATGTGGCGGTCGTCTGCCATGGAGGGGCGCCGAGGTTGAGCTTGCCACCGGCCAGAGCTCTCGCTCCGGACGAGCAGCCGGGAGCCCGCGACACCCTGGAGTCCAGCGCCGTCGAGCTCGCTCGGGCAGACAACAGCGAATACTTCGACCGGATTGGGCGAGCCCTGGACAACCATGACTCTGTCGTCGAGCGGGTTTCCAGCGAGCTCGAGCGGGCCAGGCAAGGGGGACGGTTCAACGCAGGACCTTCCAAGACCGACCTGACCTCATCGGCTCTGGGGGACGCGCTCTTTGGACCCGAGATCGATGCCTCTTCGGCGCTCTCGGGCGAATCGGTCGAGACCGCGAACGTGCTCGTCGACTGGGGCGAGGCGCAGCGAGGGTCGTTCACCGGAACGCCGCAGAACCAGACGGCGATAGTAGACGTCACCACCGCCGGGCTGCTTCGGATGAGATTGGCCCAGGTCCAATCGGTGGCGCAGGGCCGGGCGGATATCGAGAATGGAAGGACGCCGTCCGACTGGAACAAGCCCACCGAGGTCGCGGTCCAGGGCCTGCGTTGTTCCGCGCTCGAGAAGGGCCTAAGAGATTTGGGACTGACACCGGACCCGAAGGCGCTCTCCGACCAGATCTACCGGGCGCTCAAGGGAGAGCTCCCAATCGATCAGGAATGGGATGATCTCCTCTGGCGCCTCTCCAAGCGGCTTGCTGACCAGTCCGATGATCCCGCTCTCGATCCCGCGACGGCCGGCCTGGCCGGACTCTCGACAGCACAAGCGCGGTATACCCTCGCGGAGCTCTCGGCGGCCTTGCAGCGGCTGGCGCTGTACAACCCGCCTCCTACCGAGAGCGCCACTCCGATCCCCGACACCATCAACGCCTGGGACCAGGACGGCAAGGTAAGGCAGGGGCAGGTGACCCTCGTCGCCTAAATCCGGTACATCCGCTCGAGCATCGGCGTTGCATGAGCCAACCGTCATGGCCAATGGGGACGAAGCCTGTAGCCGCTTGGCGGCGCGCCAACACGGCGTTTTAAGCCTAGAGCAGGCTCGCAGGGGTGGCCTCTCCGATGATGCGGTCCGGAGGCGAGTCTCCTCAGGGAGATGGGCTCGCGTCAGGCCGGGGGTGTTCCGGATGGCGGGATCGCCGATCAGTTGGCTCCAGCAGCTCAAAGCAGCGACGCTCTGGGCTGGCGCCGGCGCCGCCGTTTCGCATCGCACTGCCGCGGCGCTCTGGGGCATGGACGGGTTTTCTCCAGGCAAGGTCGAAATCACCGTTCAGCGCTCGGCCAGCCCCCGCGCCAGCCCGATGATCGTGCATCGCTCGAGCAAGCTGAAGGTCCGTGAACGGATCGAGATCTCGGGCATCCCCGTCACGTCCGCCGAGAGAACCTTGCTAGACCTCGGCTCGGTCGTCTCGATTGACCGAGTGGAGGAGGCGCTGGAGTGCTGTTTACGTCGGCGCTGGGGAAGCCATGCCTCACTGCGCGAGCTTCTCTCGCTCTGCCACAGCGGCCGTCGCGGCACGGCTGCACTCAGGACGCTTCTTCATAGGCAAGGTTCGCACGTGATCGCGACCGAAAGTCTCCTAGAGACCCGCCTTCTCAAGCTCCTCCGGGTCGCGGGACTTCCTCTGCCTGAACGCCAGGTCGAGGTTCGTGAGGGTGGCCGACTGATAGCCAGGCTGGACTTCGCCTATCCCGTGGAGAGGGTCGCGCTGGAGGCGGACGGTGAAACCCATCACCTTCGGCGAGCACGCTGGGAGCAAGATCACATTCGGCGCAATGCGCTCATTGCACGGGGTTGGCTCTGCCTGGTGGTCACCTGGGCCCGTGTTCACAAAGACCCTCGCGGCGTGGCGTCGGAGGTGCGCGACGCTCTCATCGCTCGTTCTTTGCTTCAAATCCCGCGATAGGCGCGGCTTCTGAAGCGAAGAACGGGTCCGGCTACGTGCAGTCGAAGAGCACCTTGCCTACGCTCTGGCGCGACTGGAGATAGCGGTGTGCCTCGGCTCCTTCGCTCAAGGGGAACAGCCGGTCCACCCGGGGGGAGACTGCCCCCTGGGCGAAGAGCTTGAGCAGGGTATCCATCTCCTCTCGCAAGAGCGCCTCTTCCTCCCAGAGTCGGCCCAGGTTGACGCCGAGAACACCGCGGTTGTCGTTCATCAGCTCGAGAGCGGAGAAGCGTTTCAACCCGACCAGCTCCTTGGCCACGTGGAGGAGGTTTCGGCCGGGACCCGCCACCAGATTGCTCCAGCCGTAGAGGACCATGCGGCCGGCGGGGCGGAGAAGTCGGTAGCTTCGGCTCCAGTCGCGTCCGCCCAGAGGGTTCAAGACCAGATGCACGCCCGCCCCGCCGGTCAATCGCGAGACCTCCTTCTCGTAGGAGGCGGTTCGGTAGTCGATCGGATGGTCCACGCCCAGCTCGCGCAGCCTGGTGTGCTTGGCGGCGGAGGCGGTGCCGAAGATCTCCACGCCCGGCACGGTGCGCGCGAGCTGTACCGCCGCCCAGCCCACGCCGCCGGCAGCCATGTGGATCAACACCCTCTCGCCCGGACGCAGGCTCCCCACGCGAAGCAGGGCGTGAAAGGCGGTGAGGTAGCTCACCGGAAGGGCCGCCGCGGCGTCCAGCGACATGCCCGGAGGGATCTTGAAGGTGTGGACCGCCCGGGCCACCGCCCGCTCGGCATGGCCGCCGAACCGGGTCAGTGCCAGGACGGAGTCTCCCACGCAGAGCTCGGTCACACCGGCCCCCACCTTGTCGATGGTGCCGGACACCTCATAGCCCATCACCACCGGGGGTTTCGGAGCGTCGGGATAGAACCCCAGGCGAGCGGAGATGTCGGCGAAGTTGAGACCGGCACGGGCGACCCGCACGCGGACCTGACCCGGACCCGGCTCGGGATCCGGGTGGTCCCTTAGGCTTAAGGCTTCTGGCCCGCCGTAGCGCAGCTGGAGCAAGGCTTTCACTAACCGCCACGCGTAGCACAGAGGTGGTTGCGTTGAGGGCGACTCTTGTCGATGCTGTCCAGGTGCAAGCGCTCGCTCCAGGATTCCTCATCGCCATGCCCCAGCTCGGGGACCCCAACTTTCAGCGTTCGGTGGTTCTGATGGTGGAGCACAGCGAGGCCGGTTCGATGGGGCTGGTGATCAGCCGCTCCGCGCCGCTCACCCTGAAAGAGCTGGGCAAGAGCCAGGACATCCGGGTCTCGCAGGCCAAGGAAGCTGCCAGCGTGCTGATCGGAGGGCCGGTGGAGCCCCAGCGCGGCTTCGTCCTGCACGACAAAGCCGACCTCGACGACAAGACCGAAATCCTTCCCGGCCTCTACATGAGCGTCACGGTCGAGGCGCTCAAGCTCCTGCTGGGCAGCCCGGATGTCCGGATGCGACTCTGCCTGGGCTACTCGGGGTGGGGGCCCAAGCAGCTGGAGCAGGAGATGAACGGCGGGACCTGGCTCTTTACGGAGGCGGCGACCGCCCTGGTGCTGGAGTCGGAGCCGGCGCAGCTTTGGGAAGAGACGCTCAAGGTTATGGGCGTGAATCCTTTGACCCTGGTGCCCGGAGGAGGGCTGAACTGATGCTGGATCCCGCGGAGCTCAAGAAGGCGATCGAAGCAGCCCTCCCTGGATGCCAGGCGCAGGTCCGCGACACCACCGGTACCGGAGACCACTTCGAGGCGACAGTGGTCGCCCCCAGCTTCGTGGGCAAGGGGATGGTAGAGCAGCACCAAATGGTCTATGCGCCGCTGCAGGCCTTGATGGCCAGTGGAGCGCTGCACGCCCTGGCATTAAAGACTTACACCCCCGAAGCTTGGCCCCAAGCATCGCAACCATCGAATGGAACGAAGCGTTTATGACTCCAGAGCTGAAAGCGCGATTCGATCAGGAAATCCAGAACCACAAGATCGTGGTCTACATGAAGGGGAACCAGCACTTCCCGCAGTGCGGCTTCTCGGCCTTCGCGGTGCAGACGTTGTCGCCCCTGGGCCAGCTTCACACGGTGGACGTGCTGAGCAATCCGGAGGTCCGCCAGGGCATCAAGGAGTACTCCAACTGGCCGACCATTCCTCAGGTCTACATCAACGGGAAGTTTGTCGGAGGCTCGGACATCCTCCGCGAGCTGGCCGAGCGGGGTGAGCTCGAGGCGTTGGTCAAGGGCGGTTGAGCGAGCCTGGTTTGAGTCCGGCCCCGAGCCAGGAGAGGCAGGTGACCCCTCCTGGACGCGCGGGCATTCGCGCGCGGCTCGATCGCTGGGCGGAGCGGGTCCAAGGGATCCGCGGCCGCTTTGCCACCGCCGAAGCGGCGCTCTTCTTCATCGCCGGCTTCATCTTCGACATCCTGACGTTGAGCCGGATCGACGACTGGCTCTCCGTGGCCCAGCAGGGTGTCTATCTGCTGCTCCTGGGAGGGCTGCTGCTCCTCGAGGCGCGTGAGGCGCTGGAGGCGGGAGCGCCGCCGCGGTTCCTGCTCAAAGCGTGGCGCTTCCGCGAGGCGGCGATCCACTTCCTCTTCGGAAGCTTGCTCAGCATCTACGCGCTGCTCTATCTGAAAAGCGCTTCGAGCCTGGCCTCAGTCGCCTTCCTGGGCTTTCTATTCGCGGTGCTGGTGGCCAACGAGCTGCCCATGTTCCGAAAGCTGGGCGTGGTGGTTCGGGCGGGGCTCTATGGGCTCTGCCTCACCTCCTACTTCGCTTATCTGTTACCGATGCTGGCCGGCTTCATCGCGCCCTGGTTGTTCGTCACGGCGGTGCTGATCTCGATGGTCCCCGCCGCGTTGTTGGCCCGCTCGCTCTTTCGGTGGAAGCGCGCCTCGAAGGCCTCGATGGCTCGGCTGGTGGCC
>JBGTHI010000106.1:0-5573 GCA_041746295.1 Myxococcaceae bacterium | reverse complement strand
CCCCCTGACGTGCTCACGTACATCTTTGTACGCTCCGCGCGCCAGGTTCCACCGCGCCTTGCATCTGGGTCTCCTCGTGACGCCCAGTTCAAGGAAGGCTCTCAGCAACGGCAGTAGCTTGGCTTTTTCTTTCTTCCTTGTCTCCATCCATCGGGTGGGTCAGAGGACGGGCTCGATTGTGAACGCCAGCAATGGGGGACATGGCGGACCTCATCTATGTTATAGGACATAGGAATGATCGGGCGCTCCCCGGCGAAGGTTTCCTATACTGTAAGTTTCATGAAATAATGTGTAAAAAATTGAATTTAGGCGCTCACTTCTAGCTCGACCCGGCATCTTGTCGAGGCACCCGGCGGGAGCCTTCGCGCCGAGGAAATGGCTCATCCGTTCAGATGAGGCGGGCCGCAGCGCAAACTTCGCTCAAACCCCGTGGAATCCAGGAAAACGAGCAAAGTCCATCGGGGTCTGTCTGGAGCTGGTTCGAATGCAAGTTCTTGGTAGAAAGCGGTTGTCCAACGTGCGCCGGGGTGGCGGCGCGGCGACCCGCCCGCGGAGCTCAGCGGCGCGAAGCCTCGCTGCTCGAGGGAGCACCACCGGTGCCTGGATGGGGCAAGCCATGCGAGGAGCTGGCCTCGGCAGCACTCTACTTGCCGTCACTTTCGTCCTGACAACGATCTTAGGCCCATCACCCGCCTATGCCGAGCCGAGCTTCGAGCCCAGGCCGTCGCCGATACAGATCGATCCCGCCTGTCATTCGATTGGAGGTGTCAACGCGGAGGTCGCCGCGGCGGTCCGGGTTGACGCGCTGATCCACGAGGGATATCCGGCTGCCGGACCATTTTTCGATGATGGTCGGGCCGCCCTCGAAAAGGGTGAGCTGGATCGAGCGTGCCAGGAGTATCGGAGGGGAAGGCAGAGTTACTACGAAATAGTCGAGGCCGGGAAAAGGAGCCTTGCAGCTCAGGTCGCAGGATTTCCGCAAGTATTCTTGAGGATCCCAACCATTGTTCGAGTGTTCAAGGCCGAGTCGAGCCTGAGCGCCGCAGCCGAGCAGATCGAATCTCCGGCGGCCTTCCAGGAGTCTGTTCTGAATGCAGGCTTGATTGTTCATGCGGAGATCATCCCCCCTTTGCTGCCTCCTTCCGAGGAGCAAATAGAGCTGGCTTATGGATCAGAAGAGGCGGCGCGGCGTCAGGTTCAGGCGCTCGACTTGCTAGCGGGTGCGGTCAATCTCGATCTGGCGGTGAAGCAGCGCTATCAGAGAGCCCAAACAGCAATTGATTCCATCGCAAAGAGTCGATTGGCGGTGGAGGCGCATGTTGCTCGCTGGAAGTCGGTGCTGCTGTGGATCGAAGCGATTCGCGGGCGCCTCGATTCCGGGGACCTGGCGGTCGCGAACGAGCTGGCCATCGCTCGGTTCAACCTGGGCAGTGCTAAGTCAGAGATCGGCGATCCTGTTCGATTTCACTCGTCAATGGACAGAATTGACAAGAATCTCGTCGACCTTAGCCGTCGCCTCGATGCTGCCCATCAGTTGCACGGATTGCAGACAGCAGTCCTGGTGGGGGGAATAGCAGCGCTGTGCGCGGCTGGCCTCGCATACGGCTCGCGCTCGGTTTATCTGGTGTGGCGACCGCCGGTGGATTCTCGCGGATTGAGCGGTCTTCGCCCGGAGCAGGTGCGAGCGATGCTGGCTAAAGGAATCTTCGATCGCTTGCGCCAGCAGCCCTATGTCAGAGGTGAGCGAACAGTGGTGGTACACATCGGCAACTCCGCGGTGTTGGCTCGCGAAGGCGAAGCCGAACAGCTGTGTGAGGCCGTCAATCGTCTTTGGAAGAACCATTTTGGTCGCTCTCCCATCCTGCGCCGCATTTGGCTCCAGGAAACCGCACCTGGGCTCGGCCGCATCGCGGTCGCCGAGGTCGACCACGAGATCTGGTTTGAATCTGCGCATAGCCCTTCGGCACCTGGGTCGCCCGGACCCATCTCCAGAGTTTCTTGAGATTTGAGGCGAGATCTCGGGCCGAAGTCGATCTGGGGCGTCGGAGCAACTTTACGCTCCAGCGCTTCGATACCTCGGCTGGAAACAGTCCAGTCGCATGTAGGATAGAGGGCTGCTGGAGATGCGATGAAGACGCGATCGGTCGCGACAGCGCAGCGAGTACCAGCACCGAGGAACGCCTGGGAGAAGAGAGGTCGTCCGCTGGTGGCCCGCGCGCGGAGCGCGCCCTTGAGTAGCGGTTGGGTTCGACATCCTGAAGTCGAAGGGCTGACCCCTCCAGGAGGTCCGGACCTCGCGTTCGAGGTGCCTGGCGCTCACCCGCTGATTGTCGCAGTGGCCGAGGCGGTTGAAGACGTCCTGGATCAGACGAGGTGCGCCAAGCTCGACCCCCCCGACCCTGCTCGCCCGGAAGTGCTCAAGTACCGGCTCACGGGTGAGCGAGGCGCGCTGGGCATCTTGGTGTTCCGCGATGAAGCGTCCTTCCATTTGATCCCCACTCATCTGGCCCAGAGGGGAGGCTCGCTTTCCATCAAACCCGGGAACAGCGTTGACTACTTCGCTGTCGAGCTGACACACCCCCGCGACCAGGAGCAGATAGGTCCTGACGATACCACCCTTCGCCTCGAAACGATTCGGCGAGGCGAGCCAGGCTTGACCCGCGGAAGCCTGATCGTCAAACCCTCCAGTCGCTTCTGGTTATCCCCAACCTTTGGTCAAAGCAATCCGCTCCCGACGCGTATCATCGCAGGCTATCGACTGAATCCTGAGGGCAAAGGCGTTGTGAATGCGGAGGTGTTCCCGTCCACCGATCGAGTTCGGGACCCTGGCGAACGTCAGACGGTCATTTGGGATCCGACCGCGGTTGCGGCGTAGCGCCCGGGCCGTCGCAAACGCCCCTGCTCGTCTGGCCTCTGGCTATCGTTCGCGGTACGGAGAGTGAGTCGGGGGAAGCATCCAATGGAACATCGACCGCAGTGGGGATGGGTGTACGCGCTGGCGGCCGTAGCGGTGGTCACCGGATGCTCGCGCGGTGGCCGGGCACCGGGGCCGCTACCGCCCCAGGTTGTAATCGTAGGAGGTGGCATCGCCGGCTTGGTCACCGCCTCCGAGCTGGAGCGCCAGGGGGTATCGACTCATCTGCTGGAGGCCGCGGACCGACTGGGCGGGCGCATTGCCACTGCCCGCTATGGTCCGGGGCTTGAGGCCGAGTTCGGGATGCAGGAGATCTGGTCCGGGAGCCCTCTGGCCCAGGTCGCCCGCGAGGTCGGGCTCACGCTGGAAGGAGAGGGCGCTCTCTCCAGCGTGATGCTGGATGGTAAGCTCCACCCGTACACCCAGACGCGGCGCGAAGATTTCCTGAGCTCGGTCTTCTCTCCGTCCGAGCTCACGGCATTGAAGCGCTGGATGGGCGGGGCGGAGAATCTGTTAACGGAGTTGAAGGCGAAGGGTTTCTCGCCGCCGATGCGGCGCCTCAACGACCTCTCCTTCGGCGCCTGGCTCAAGGAGCACCGGCTGCCGCCGCGCGTGGAGGCGTGGATTCGCCTAACGCTGGAGTGCGAGGTCGGCGCGGACCTAGAGAGCTTCAGCGCCCTGTCCGGCCTCGCCGAGCTCCGGGTCTATCTTTTCGGAGGCGAGTCAGCGCTGCATGTGGTGGGGGGAAACAGCCGCTTGGTCGAAGCACTCGGGGAGCGCTTGAAGGGTCCCAAGACGCTGCGCGCGCGGGTGACCCGCGTGCGGCGGACCCGCGCCGCCGACGGGAAGCTCACGGTCGTCGTCGACTACCTGCGCGACAATCAATGGCATAAGCTGGAAGCCGACCGCGTGGTGATAGCCGTTCCCTGGATGGTGCTGCACACGATTCAGTTGGACCCGCCGCTCCCCGCCGATGCCTGGGAATCGCTGATGACCCTCGGTCGGGGTCAGTACACGGTGGTACATCTGCTGATCGACAAGAAAGCCCACGCCCTCTGGGGTGGCGCCGATCGCAGCCCCTTCCCGGTGCTGACCCCCGGTCCGCTGGGAGTGGTTTACGGCGTCGCCTCGCCCAGCCCCCGGGAGCAACCGCTGGAGGTCTTCTCTCTCCTCGTGCATGGCCACCACGCCCGCGGCTTTCACCTCGCGCAGCATGAGGGGAAGCGGGAGGAGATGGTGCAGGAGCTGGAGACCCTGTGGCCCGGTTTCTCGCGCCATGTTCGCGACGCCGCGATCTACCCCTACCACCCGGCCGCCGTGGCCTACTGGCCGCCGGGGCGATCCCCGTACGACGAGAAATCCCAAGCCCTCTTCCAGGCTTTCGATGGGTTGTATCTGGTGGGGGATTACCTGGTAAGCAGCCACTCCGAGGGAGCGGTAGTCGCCGCGTTCCGGCAGGCGCGGGCACTCACGGAGGAGTTACAGGCTCCTCAATAGGGGTTCCGCGCGGCAGCTCCACCCGGAAGGTGGTGACCTCGCTGCCTTCCCCGCTCGCGACAGAGATCGTCCCGCCGTGCCCCTGCACAATCTGCTGAACGATGTAGAGTCCCAACCCCAGCCCACCCTTCCGCTCCGTCGAGGGGTCGCCGCTGCGGAAGGGATCGAACAGTCGCGGCGGTCTGATGTTCCTGAACCACCCGCTGCGCGAGCTGCATCAGGTCGCCCGGCCATCAGCGCCTCGATGCCACCGGCGTAGGCGCCAATCACCACCGCGCTGGTCAGAAGGTAGCCGCGTTGGCCGGTCTCCGCGTCTTTCAGGGTGGAGAGTACTTCACCCAGCTGGCGAATCAGCTCCATGGTCTTAGAGACCCGCCCGGCGCTATCGGTGCGGTGTCTGAGAGACTTCTCTGCCAGCAGGCCAATGGTGAAGATGGCCACGAAGGCCAGCAGGAAGGCGAAGAGTGTCCGCAGCGGCAGAATCGAAGCCTTGGGCATCGGCATAGGGGGTTCCCAGCGTTAGCACAGCTTTCAAGGGTCGCCTTGCTGCCCGACAGGGGTTTGTCCCTCAGGATGTGCGGTACTTGAACATGCGCTGGCGGTGGCTGCTGCCGACCAGCTCCGAGAAGAGGTGGCCCCGGAAGATCATTGCGGCATGGAGCAGGGCTCCCAGGAGCACCGCGCCCAGAAGATCGCCCAGCACGCCGCGAAGCGGGAAGTACCACCAAGTATAGTAGAGCACCGCCCCTAGGACCGCATTTGGCAGCAACCACTCCAGCCAGTTTCCCTGGAGGAACTCGGCCGCCTCCCGGATCGTGGCTAGGCCGCCGTAGGTGCCTCGTTGGTAGAGCACCTCCGGCACGGCGTTGAGCAGAATCACCGCTACCAGCCGGAGGGCGAGAAGGGCTGTCTGCGCCTGGGGGCCGCGCAGCAGCGTGCCCAACAGCAGCTCGGCGATGTAGATCACGAAGCCGAGATTGAGGACCGACCAGAAGTAAGCGCCGATGCTCGCCTTCAGATCCCGCATCCGGGCCTGGCTGCCGACCACGACCTGGCCCAGGAAATAGAGATAGCAGCTGGCCACCGCGTCGAAGGCCAGGGCGTTGAGGAGCCCGCCCACGATGCCCAGGGGGGCGAGCAGCATCGCCAGCAGCGCGAGCAC
>JBGTHI010000105.1:0-2377 GCA_041746295.1 Myxococcaceae bacterium | reverse complement strand
TCCTAGCGTCTCCACCGAGGCGCTCGCCGCGACCGCGAGAGCGCTGCTCTTGCTCTCTCGGGACGACGACGAGCTTGGCATGGTGGTGACTGCGATGATCGGCAAGAGCCCACCCACGGCCTTCGAACGATTTCGGCTCGCACAGACCATTGCCGACGCCGCGGCGCGCGTCGGCACGATGCGCCACCTCCCGGCGGCGTAGCCTGTCAAGCCCTCCCAGTTAGAGCTTCTCGTCCAGAGGCGTTGGGGCAACCCCGTGCTTGGGGTCCAGCTCCGAGAGGCACTCGCCCAGGACGCGCAGCCCCACGTCGATCTCCTCCTTGGAGATAACCAGCGGTGGCGCGAAGCGGATGGTCGACTTTCCGCACGAGAGCAGGAGCAGCCCCTTGCGGAAGGCGAGCTGTTCCAGATCGCCCACGTAGTTTCCGGCCGGCTCGCGGGTGGACGGTTCCGCGAACTCGGCGCCGACCATCAGCCCCAGCCCCCGGATGTCTCCGATCACCGGATGGTCCTTTGCCAACGCAGCGAGCCCTTCCAGCAACGAGCTGCCGACGCTGCGAACGTGAGGAAGCAGCCCATCCACCAGCTCCAGCGTGACCAGCGCCGCGGCACAGGCCACGGGGTTACCCCCAAAGGTGCTGCCGTGGCTGCCGCGCGGCCAGGTCATCACCGACTCCTTGGCGATGATCGCTCCCAGAGGCATCCCTGAGGCGAGCCCCTTCGCGCTGAGCACCACGTCCGGCGCGACGCCGAAGGCCTCCGCCGCGAACATCTCCCCAGTCCGGCCAATGCCCGATTGGATCTCGTCGAATACCAGCACGATGCCGTGCGTGTTGCAGATGCGGCGCAGGTCCTGGAGGAAGCTCTCGGGCGGCACCACGTAGCCGCCCTCACCCAACACCGGCTCGACGAAGATCGCCGCCACCTCGCGCGGGTCGACATGGTTCAAGAACCAGTCGGTCTCCAGAACCTTGGCGCAGCCGCAGCTCTTCTTGCAGGCCTCGGCCTTCTGTCCCAAAGGGCAGCGATACGGATACGCATACGGGATGTGCAGGACGCCGGGCACCAGGGGGCCGAAGAAGGCCCGCTGCCCCACCTTGGAGGAGTTGAGGGAGATCGCGCCGTAGGTCCGGCCATGAAAGCCGCCCTTGAAGGCGATCACGTGCTGCCGGCGGGTGTGGTGGCGGACCAGCTTGAGCGCGCCGTCCACCGCCTCGGTGCCGGAGTTGGTGAGAAACACCTTCTTCGGACCCATTGCCGGCAGATACGACGCCAGCTTCTCGCAAATCGCGGCGAACGACTCGTAGTAGAAGTCGGTCCCACAGACGTGCAGGAACTTCTCGCTCGCCGCCTTGATCGCCGCCACCACCTTCGGATGAGAGTGGCCGGTCGACGCCACCGCGATCCCGCTCATGAGATCTAGAAACCGGTTCCCGTCGACGTCGTAGAGCCAGGAGCCCTCACCGCGATCGACCACCAACGGGTATTCCTTGATGTACGAAGGTGAGGTGAACTTCTTGTCCCGCTCGATCACCGCGCGGGCCTTGGGGCCGGGAGGGGCAATCTTGATTTCGGGTAAGAGCGTAGTCATGGCTTTTTGAGCTCCAGGTTGGGTGCGCAAGGTGCGCTAAAGCATTCGAGTCTGCGACTGCTCGCGCAGGAACTGAGCGACGTAGTAGGGGCCGCAGCCGCCCTTGCCGGTGGAGCCGCTGCCTTTCCAGCCGCAGAAAGACTGCACTCCTGGCCACGCCCCGGTCGTAGCGCCCGTCGCCCGGTTGGCGTAGAGCACCCCGGCTTCGGCGTGCTGCATGAAGTACTCGACATCTTCTGAACGCTCGCTGAACACGCCCGCGGTGAGGCCGTAGGGGAGGGCGTTGCAGCGCTGCAGCGCCTCCTCCAGATTCTCGAAGCTCTCCACCGTCAGGAAGGGCAGGAACAGCTCATCCCGGGAGAGGCGATGGCCGGAGGGTAGCTCCACCAGGGTGGGGAGCACGAAGTGGCCGTGTGACAGCTCCTCGCGATCCCCGGGACGGACGGCTCCAAGATGAACCCGCCCATCGCGCCGGGCTTCCACGGCCGCCTTCTCGAACCGCTCGACCGACTCGGCGTTGATCACCGGTCCCACGAAGACCTCGCGGTCGGTGGGGTCGCCCAGCTTGAGGGCGTGGGCGCGCTTCACCATCTTCTCGATCAGCGCCTCCTTGACGTCGCGATGCACGTAGAGCCGGGACAGAGCGCTGCACTTCTGCCCCGAGAGGCCGAAGGCGGAGCGGACACAGCCCTCCGCCGCCTTGTCGAGATCGGCTTCGCGGCAGACCACCGCGGGGTTTTTTCCGCCCAGCTCCAGCAGCGCCGGCTTGATGAACGATTGTGAGAG
>JBGTHI010000104.1:0-12415 GCA_041746295.1 Myxococcaceae bacterium | reverse complement strand
GTGGTCGAGCCGGCCAAGGGGCGGCAGTCGCGGCGAGGGGGCTGGAGATTGAGGGGCGGGGGCTGGGGACACGGCGTGGGGATGTGTCAGACCGGCGCAATCGGACGGGCGGAGGCCGGACAGGACTACCGGGAGATTCTGCGATTTTATTTCAATGGCGCCGAAGTCGCCCCGATCTACCCTCCCCGCTCGCCTGCTTCAGCCTTTCGTACGGACTTTGATAGATCTAGCTCCCGATGAGCCCGGCGGTGCGACGACGCAGACCCTGGTGGCGGAAGTGGCGCGGGGCGTCGGCTCTCGCGCTGGCGCTGCTGCTGCACGGGGGATTCGTGGCGCTGCTGCTGGTGCTCTCGGTGGTCGAGCTCAACCTTCCCCACCCCCATCAGAGCGCCCCTCCCCGCCAGATTTCGATGCGGGGGATCTCCGCTCAGCAGTGGGCGCAGAACCGCACCCCGCTTTCGGAACGGATCGCCCCCCCGCCCGCGCTACCGCCGCCCGAGAAGCCGCGTCCCAAGCAGACCCCTCCCAGCGGACAGGTGGTGGATGTCGCACCCGGGAACAAGCAGGAGTCGGAGGACGCCAAGTACCTCGCGGAGAGCGCCAACAAGGTGGAGCGCGAGAAGCGGGCCCGGGATCAGTCGGCCTTCTATCGCAATGCGATGCCGCAGCGGACCGACACCGCCGCCCGAAAGGGCGAAGGCGCCGATGAGACCCGCGCCGCCTCCGGCAACGGCGGCACCGGGGCGGACCAGCGACCGGCACAGCTTCAGTCGTCACAAGGCGCAAAGGCGGAGGCGGAGCTTCCCTCCACGCAGAAGCGGGAGGAGATCGCGATGAAGCTGCCGGACGACCGGCGGGGTCCCGGCGCCAATGTGGGCAACCGCAAAGAGAGCGAGGAGATGAAGGGCAACTCCAACCGGCTCAGTGTCAAACCGGGTAAAGCGGGAGGCGGACGAAGCGATGCCTCCGCCGGAATGGCCGGCACCCCCGGCGTCGCGTCGCTCACCCCTTCGATGGCGGTGGTGGACAAGATCGTCGGGGCGGCACCCAACGACAGGCTGAAGGACGTGGACGAGGGCGAGGGGACCTACCTCAACACCCGGGAGTGGAAGTACTCCAGCTTCTTCAACCGCGTGAAGCAGAGCGTGGGAATGCACTGGGACCCCAGCACCTACCTGCGGCAGCGCGACCCCACCGGCAATATCTACGGAGGCAAGGACCGGTACACCGTCCTCGATGTCACACTCACCGATCGGGGAATGGTGAAGGAGATCTCGGTGCAAAAGAGCAGCGGGATCGACTTCCTGGACCTGGCGGCGATCGCCTCGTTCGAGAAGGCGCAGCCCTTTCCCAATCCGCCGCCTGGGCTGGTCACGGCCAACGCCACCGTGCAGTTCACCTTCGGCTTCTTCCTGGAGATGGGTGGCAGCCCCCGCTTGAGGATGTTCAGGCAGGCCAATTGATCGCCCCCTCGCCACTCCCCCAGGCCCGCGCACAGCGCGTTCGAAGGGTGCTGCTCTGGATCCTGGTCGCCAACTGGGCGATCGCCGCGGCAAAGACGGCGGTGGGGCTCGGGTCCGGCTCCGCCTCGGTCCCCGCCGACGGCCTGCACTCCTTCATCGACGGCGCCTCCAACATCCTGGGGCTTTTGGCGCTGTCGATCGCCTCGCGCCCCGCCGACGAGGACCACCCCTACGGCCACGCCAAGTTCGAGGCGCTCGCCTCGCTCGGGATCGGCGCGATGATCGGCGTGGGGTCGCTGGAGCTCGGTAAGATGGCCTTCGCCGCACTGGTCTCCGACCGCCATCCGCAAGTGAGCGGACTGATGGCCGCGGTGATGGCGGTGAGCCTGGTGCTGAACCTGATCGTCTCTTCGGTGGAGCGGCGTTGGGGGAAGCGGCTGCAGAGCCCAATTCTGGAGGCCGACGCGCGCCATACGCTCTCGGACGTCTTCGTGAGCGGCGCGGTGCTGGCCTCTGTGGCGCTGGTCTACCTGGGCTTTCCCCGGGCGGACGGCGTTATCGCCCTGGCGGTGCTGGTGTTCGTGATCTACGTCGCCTATGGGATCACCCGCCACGCGGTGGCGATCCTCTCGGACACGGCGCGGCTCAACCCGGAAGCGGTCGCCCTGTGCGTGGCGTCGATCGACGGCATCCGCGCCAGCAAGCAGATCCGGAGTCGGGGACTGGAGGAGTCGGTCTACGTCGACCTGATCATCGAGGTGGACCCCGGCCTCCCCACCGCGGAGGCACATCGGCTCGCGGATCGGGTGGAGGAATCGATCTGCGCGGCCTTTCCCCAGGTGACCGATGTGGTCGTGCACGTCGAGCCGGAGAGCGGTGCAGTTTAAGAGAGAGGGAGTTGGCCCCCTCCCCTGCCCAGCGAATCGTGCTTCGCCCTCCATACCCTACGCCGGCACCAATCGGGCATGACTCGCCGGCATGCGGTAGCGCCGGACGTGGATCTTGCCCTCACGCTTGCGGGCCTGCGCGATGTCATAGGACGACTGCATCCGCATCAGCGTTTCCATATCGACGCCGAAAGCCTTCTCGATCCGCAACGCCATGTCGCCCGTCAGGTCGGAATGGGCATTCAGAAAATTCGAAAGGGCAGGGCGGGAAACATCGAGAACGCGCGCCGCCGCCGTTACCGAAAGCCCCGCAGGCTCGATGATCTCCATTCGTACAAAAGTTCCTGGGTGGGGGGGATTCTTCATGCGCATAGCTGCATTCCTTCCTAGTGATAGTCCTCTAAATTCAGGTCAAAAATTTCCGCGCGGGGTTTGCGTGCCCTCGCCACGCATCAACGAGCCGGCGAGAAGAAGCGCGTCCGCGGTCGGAAAGCACTCGTGAAAGAGCCGAGTGGCTATTGCAATCAAGGTGGTTGGGTCGGGTAGCCGATTCTGGTCCATGGCTTATCAGGAATCTCTTTATGAGATATGTTGAACCGCTGGCCAAAAGGAACAAGCGAGCTGCTTCGAAACACGCGGCGTAGGAAGCCGAAGCGCTTTGCACCCAATGCAGTAACTCAATAGCACCAGGCGATGGGCGTTGTGGAGAAGCCACGCTCACCCTACGAAACCCCGGCGCCTTTGTGCCCGAGCCAGCTATCGGAGAGAGCAAGCCCGACAAGCAGTGGCCGCAGATCGCCAAGGGGGTCTCTTCGTAGAAGCGGACGGCAGGTAGCCCTACCAGCTATCACTGGAGCGAGGTTGCTCCAGAAACTTGGCTTGTGTCTGATGCGAAAATAGGGTGTACCGCGCCTCCACACGGTAGATTCTGCTATTACCTGCCGTTGGCCCGAAAAATGCTTACTTTCACCTGCAACTCCGCCTTGAAGGGCTACCTACAGGAGAGAAGATGATGGCAAGCCAAGCTAGGAGAGCCAAGACCATGCATACCCGAGCCGTCGAAAAGGAGGCCAAGGAGCTTTACCAACGGCTGAGCATCGCCTCGCCCGAGGGGCGCGGCTATTTTGAAAGGCTACGCGAACTCTCTGAGGGGAATCAGCGTCCAGTAGTGATCACGATTGGCAACAGCTCCGGCCCTATGACTTCTGGACCAACAAAGCACGAAACGCGCTAAAAGCGCGGAATGCCAAGTTGGAACGAGGTTCTTTCAGAGCTTTCGACGATCGGTAGTGGTCCTGATGTGGTGCGGCGGAAGTATCTCGCCAGGCTCGCGGCCCGCACTGGGCGCAATGTAATTGCCTACTACTCGGGCTGGTTGCAAAAGCCCAACCTGCCGCCCAACGTCGGAGCGGCAGTCTTCAGCCTCAACGACAATGACAAGACGGCGTTTATGGGCGCCGTTCACAAGCTCGACCGGTCCAAAGGTCTGGACCTCATTTTACATACCCCCGGCGGCGAGATTGCGGCGACGGAGTCGCTCGTAGACTACCTGCACATGCAGTTCGACGATATCCGCGCGGTGGTGCCTCAGATTGCTATGTCGGCCGGAACCATGATCGCGCTTTCGTGCCGATCCATCCTCATGGGGAAGCATTCCAACCTTGGACCTATCGATCCTCAGATCGGCGGCATGCCCGCCCATGGCATCATCGAAGAATTTGAGCGCGCGAAAGTGGAGGTCGCTACGAATCCCGGGTCGATCCCCATCTGGCAGGTGATCATGTCGCGTTATCCGCCGACGCTGATCGGGCAATGCGACAAGGCTATCCACTGGTCGAATAGCTTGGTCGAAGGTTGGTTGACCAAGGGGATGCTCAAAGGCAATGGCAACGCCGTCTCGATCGCCAAGTCGATCGTCGCAAATCTTGGATCGCCTCAGCTCCAGCTATCTCACGCGCGCCATATCTCCGCCGAGGATGTTAAACGCCTTGGCGTGACAGTTGAAGCGCTCGAGGCCGATCAAGACCTTCAAGATGACGTATTGACCGTTCACCACGCGTTCGTGCATACCCTGACGGCGACCGCCACCTGCAAGATCGTTGAAAACCACATCGGCACGGCAACTGTCCTCCAGGTCCAAGCGTGAGCGACGTGCTGCCGATCACCCAATGGGTCAAACTTCGTCCACATAGACAACTGTCCCCCGGTCACCCCTGACGGCGTGGAAGTGAAGCTGGTGGCCTTCGAAGTTCTCTTCCGTGATCCGCGCCATCGCTACAACAGACCGACGGTGCTCGATAAGCACTTTGAAAGACCGCGGCTCGTCGAGCAGCAGACCGTCGTCAACTTGCCACCCTCGCACAACACGTGAACGGCGGTCGCCCTCTCCCAGAACGTCCGCTCCACTCGCATGACTCAAGAAGCGGCGGTCGGAAGTGAGAGCAACGGAATATGCCCGGCGGCATCACAACTGACCGCCATCGTCTCACAGGGTTCTCCCGTGGACGTGGCGCCAAATTCCAGCATCACCTCAGGTCGAACGTAGCCGTAACCCTCGACGACCGGCTCATAGGCAACGCCAAGAACGGCGCCGCGCATCACCCCGGTGGCGACGCCTTTTAACCCTTGCCGATAGACATCAATCAGGCGGAGTGCAATTCCATCAACCAGCCCGCGCGGTAACGCCAGAGGACGACCAGCAGCAGACCTCTTCAGCCCCGGAACTGTCCGATGAGCTGGTCGCGCATCCCCGCCGGGGTGTACCGTTGGGCTGCGGTCCAATTGTGCTCCAGCAGCGCCGAGGTGAGCTCCTTGTTCTGCAGGTGTTCCACCACCGCCTGGGCCGTCTCGTCACTCACCCCCTCAACAAACGGAGGTTCGACCGCCACGAAGCGGAAGTCGCCGTAGACCTCGGGCTGGATCGCATTGACCTCGTCGGGGTCCACGTACTCGGAGACCACCATCAGGCGCCTGGCGAGGGCTCCCTCCTCGGGCACGATTCCGAAGGTCTCGTGGTCGGGGAGGCTCACCACTACATCCGAGGCCGCGTAGATTGGACCGACATCGGCCACCGGTCCCATAAAATGAAGCGCAACCCGGAGGTTGCGAGCTTGCCTCTCCAGATCATCACGTAGGCTGGCATCCGGCCCCACCAACCAGTCCCCCATCGATCCTGCCACCCACAGATAAACCTGTCGTCCGAGGAGCCGCCCGACTTTCGACGCGAGCACGATGGACCGATCGATCCGCTTCACCGGCACGATCCGGGCGAGGGTAACGAACAGCAACTCCCCTTCCCCTATCCCACCCTCGTGACGCACCCGTTCCCGCGTTCCAGCCGGCAGTGACGCGAAGCGGGTCGGATCGCTGATCACCGGGAGCGGGTAGAGGCGCATTGATGCGCCCTGGCTCTGATAGAGCGCCGCGAGGCTGGGAGTCAGGGGCAGGCCCAGGGACCTTTCGCCGAAGTAGGCCCACTGCGTAGGGTCGGGCGGGTTAATCCCATGCAGTCGCAGATGGGCCAGCTCCGCGTAGGGCCCCTGGGAGAACTCCGCCGCGCCATCCCGGAAGGGGCCGCCGCGCTTATCTCCCTTAAGAGGCTGAGAGATGAACTGGACCGCTCCGGTTTCTGCGCAGCGCTCGAAGAGCACACCCGGCTTCGCCTCGGGGTCGTAGCGGTTGAGAGCCGGTTCCGTCAGCAGAAGGCCTTGCCGCTGCAGTCGGTCTGTCAACGGATGGGAGAAACCCTTGCCTATCTCGCCGGTGTGGATGCGCACCTCGGCCCCAAGGGTCTCAACGGCCTCCGCCCAATTGAGATTCGCGAGGGTGGCGCCCGAGCGAGACACTTTGAGACTATGAAGATCGACCTCCACCCCTCTGAGCGGCTGATCTTCCGTAGGAACTCCTCGAGTCCTGGTACGCCGACCGGGTGCGGCAGAATTTGTTCGGGCTTTGGCGCCAAGCCCATCATTGCGAGGTAGGTTCATCGCGATGGGGCAATAAGATGGCGGCCTTGCGGTTCAAGTGCGCACATCAGCTGTTGGGAGACAGATGGCCCGTGCACCAGGCACGGAGCCCCTCGCACAGCTTTTGGTCATCGAGGCCCATGACCTTGCACACGATTCGCCGATGGCGCACGAGATGGGGCACGTCGACTTCCAGGCGCGCGGTCGCTTCCCCGCGCACGAGCGCGTCCAGGTAGCGCGTCTCGTCTTCGGTCAGACGGTCGCCATATTCCTTCAGAAAACCCTCGGGGTCGTCGCGGTAATGGCTCAGGCCGTTCAACATCCATTGGTCTTCCAGCTGAAACGCCCGGCAATAGAGCGATTGCAGATAGTCGCGGACCCGTTGTGGATCGAGCCCGCCGCGCCGGGCGATCTCCTCCAAGGACCCTGAGGCCTCGACCCCACGCAGGATCCACTCCTCCCGAGGTGAGACACGGGTCCCGAGGATCTCGGTCCGGTCCGGACCGGACCTGGGCGGAAGTATGCCGCGCCCTCTCGCCGCTGACACCGCCTCCTCCAAGTCGGAGACTCCCAGCTTGTTGCAGGCCGACTGCATCATCCTCGACGTCTGCCCTAAGGTCAGCCTAAGGCGGCCGCTGAGGTCATGCGGGAGCGCTCCCGCGTAATGCCCTCCCCAGAGGTCCAGGAGCTCGATCTCACCAGGCAAAAGAGGATGGCGCTTTCCATACCGCGCCGCCTGCGCGTGAGGGATCGCCCGCAGCAGCTCCACCATCCGGCGATCGGTCCAACCCGACAGCTTAAAGAGCAGTCGCGTTCCGGCATCTTCGTCATGAGACGTCCCGGCGACCATGTGCCCGAGAAGCCTGTGCTCAGCTTCGTCGAGCTCAATCGGGCCGTGCGTCGCCGCCACGCGTTCCAGGACGGTCTCGGCTGACAGGTTGGCGCCCAAGACCTCTTCTTGGAGGTCGTGGGTACGGACGTGGAAGACGCGACCGACGAGGCTTCGCAGGTAGTCGCGCACGATCTCGACGGAGGTCTCCATCTCGTTTGCGATCACCGACGGTGAGCTCAAAGCCATCGTGCCCGCTAGAACCCGCTGCTCGCGCTCGCTGGTCGCGATCCACCGATCCTCGCGTTCCTGGCCATCGACGGTCGCAGCTGACACAAGCCCATGTTCCCGCCCAACCTTGAGTGATTCCGCTTCGCTGTTCGTCCCAAGCGCGATTCGGACGGAGTGGAGAAGGAGCAACGTTTCGCGGCGGCCGATTCCCAACCGATGTCCCATGTCGGTGGGCAGGGCCCCGATAAATCCGTTCGCTAAGAGATCCAGCAGCTCGTGCTCGTTGGGGTTGAGAGGGTCGCGATGACTCGGTGGCGGGACGTTCACATCGAAAGCCCTCTCGATGTGACCCAGCGCGATACCGGTCAGCGCCGCGATGTGGACGCGTAATTCTCCCGCAGAAGGCCTGACGTCCGGATTGATCAGACCGTCGATACTCCATCGGATCAGCTCGCGCGACAGTTCGTGTGTCGCTCCATTGACGTTCACACCAGGGTTAATCTCGACCTCAATATCCAGTGGCTCGGACTCCAGCCAGTCCCCTTCTTCCTCTGCGGCGATGAGCCCGTGCGCCAGGCCGGCATAAGCGCATCCGACGCAGATGAGCAGGGCAAGCAGGTCGGCCGTCGACCTTTCGTTCGTCAGGAGCGCCTCGGCGTGATCGAGAGCCGTCGACACCGAAAACTCGGTCAGGGGGGATCCCAGAATCTGATCGGTTTGGCTTCGTGCGGCACCGTGATCCTCGACCTTACGACTCAGGAGGGCGGTAGCGAGTTCGGCTTGAAACTTTACCTCGACTTGAGCCCTGGAACACTCTTGCAACAGCGTCCCCCAGAGCGTTGCGTGGAGGCAGTTGCTCCATTCATCTTGCAACCGCTGGAGGCCGGTTTTCTCGTTCGACGACGGAGTGACGACAGGCTCGACGACGGGCACTCGCCGTGCCCGAACACCTGTGGGCGCGACCCTTGCCCTACGAACCTCCGAACTGCCGCCCATCCCACCCCCGTTCGACTCCGAAGTGGCAGGCTAGCAGGATCACGACATTCCGAACAACCTTTGCTCAATAAGAAACTACTACGAGCGGTCCGGTGTCGGTGCGATGGGAAGATAGCCCACCTGCGCGGGGAGCATCTCGGACCCGCGAACGGGCTGCATCGCGAGCTCAGGGAAGTCCAGGGGCCCTCCCTCGAGCTCATCGAAGTCAAACGGGGGCTCTGGGCGAATCTGCCGAACGCCCATCGCCCCACCGATGGGTGTCAGGATCGCCGCATTCCCTCTGTCCTTCCGGAGCCCGGCGACCTCCACCGCCTCGCGCCAGGTCCTGGGAGTGCTGTCTGGAGGGTCGGGTATACCGGACCCCATCCACAGGCGGCTCGCCCTGCCCCGGGCGGCAACGACTTCATCGCGGGTGAAGCCGTCGTCAAAGACCAGCCGCGGGTCGTATTGAGCCACCTTGTAGCTGGCTACCAGGGCTTGAATCAGCGGGAGGACGCCATCGCCGACGTGGGGTTTGTCCCGGGCCATGCCATTCAGCGTCGTCAGAAGGTCGTCCACATGGCTCCAGGTTGCACCCGCTCCGTCCCGACCGATGCCGTGCCTGTCACGAACCATCTCTCTCGCCTGAGAAAAATATCTATTGTTGTCCGTCGAAAGCGCGACACCACTGGCGACGTCTAAAAAATAATTCTGGACCTGGTACGGCTTATCCGCATCGATCGTGATCAAATGATACTGCTGTGACTCAGGAACATCGAACGCCTTGGCAAGGTTGAAACGGATCATGGTGTGACGCTGTCCCTGCCCATCCACCAGGATGGTCTGCTCGGCGTCTTTGCCCAGAAGACCTAGCGGCTGTGCGCCACTGTCGAGCACCTGGTAGGTGGTGTCGCCGAAAGAGATCTTCCGGGATCCCCCGCGGCCGCCGCTGGTCTCAATTCGGACGGGATGGACGGAGGGATTGTGGAGGAGAGTCACTCCCACGCGTCGTCCCTGCTCGGTGGCCGTCCCCTGTTCTCGGCCGCGTGCAAACGTCTCGTCGACCAGGTCTCGGTATAGCCCCATCGCATGGCCCAGATCCGCGGCGTATCGCGCGCGGTACTGGTCGCGCATCGGCCCCCTGCGTCCGAAGTTCGCCGCGGACGCCGCGTAACTGTACCTGACACGGCTGACGCCGCTGGGATCCGCGGCAATTCGCTGGTGCATCCGGGTCAGGTCATCCCGGTCAGCCGAAAAGCCCTGGGTGCTGAGCCGCAGAAGAAGCCCTATCTCGTGAGCCAGACGGGCCATCACGTCCATGTTGGGATAGAGAAAGGAATCGTTGTCCCGGTAGGTATAGATCTCGGGATAGGCGTTCGAGATCCCGCGGTTGTCCCGGTAGAGCGCCCCGAGACCATGGAAGATGATCTCGAGCTGCCCCCGGGTCAGCGTCTGAATGTTCGCCTTGGCCTTGACCGAGCAGTGAGCGCATCCCTGAACACAGCCCTTCTCAGGATGGATTTGCTCGAGGTGGCTCAGGATGAAATCGCGGTTGGGATGTGCCGCGATGCGTTCCGCGAACTGGTCAGCCGTGAGTGGACCATAGGACCCCGTGGACGGCGAGCGCCCGGCGGCAACCCTCCCGTCAGAGTTCACGGTGGCCCTCCTATGAGGCGCTCGTCCACCCTTGCCTTCGCCATGTACTCTAGCTGCTGACACGGGATGAGCCGCCGCCTGCCGGCCTGCAACTATCTCAGGACCCATTCTGCGTACTCACCGTTAGAAGTTAGGTGCTGTCTTTCGAGCCCTTTGGGGCGCGAGCGCTCGACAGGACCCGCTCACAGCTCTACGTCGCCGTGACCGCGGCCCCGACCACCCCGTCGTAGTTGATCCGATGGGCTCTAGTCCCTCGATGAAGGATTATCGCTCTCTGCGGCCGGCGATCCGCGTCGGTATCCTGCGTCAGGCCTCGCGCCGTACCACTGGGTACTGTCACTTCGGCCTTCCTTGTCTCCCTCGCCTCTCCCCGCACTCGATCTGATCGATAATCCTTCATCGCGGGACTAGTCGAGGGTGCTGAAGAGCACAACGTCCAGATTTTCACCGCGTGCCCCATGCATAAGCGCGGCTTCTTTCCGGGTGAAGCGCCGCCTAATTCCCTTCCGGAAAGGCCGCCGCGAGGATTGCCGCACGTCGGCGAGATAGCGGCCTCCCTCCAAGGCACTCAGCCTCAACTCAACCCTCTGCTCCTTAATTTTGCCAGTCGCTCTTAGCGACAGTTTGGAGCCTTGCTTCCACTGCTTTCGCGCTAACTTAGAGGCCTTCCTCCATCCCCTCAAAGGGTGGGCAGGAGCAGAACAGCTGGCGGTCGCCCAGTGCGTGGTTGAGCCGCCCCACCGCCGGCCAGAACTTCGCCCGGCGAGTATGCGGCGATGGGAAGGCGGCCTGCTGGCGGGAGTAGGGACGGTCCCAGGCGGAGGCGGTGACCATCTGCGCGGTGTGCGGCGCGTTCTTGAGCAGATTGTTTTCCCGGGGGACCCTCCCCTCTTCTATTTCGCGGATCTCGCCGCGAATGGCGATCATCGCCTCGCAGAAGCGGTCCAGCTCGGCCAGCGACTCGCTCTCCGTGGGCTCGATCATCATCGTCCCGGCCACCGGAAACGACACCGTCGGCGCATGGAAGCCGTAGTCCACCAGCCGCTTGGCGACGTCGTCCACCTCGATCGCGGCCGACTTCTTCAGCGGGCGCAGGTCAATGATGCACTCGTGCGCCACCCGCCCCTGCCGGCCCCGGTACAGGACCGGATAGTGCGGCTCCAACCTGTGGGCGATGTAGTTGGCGTTGAGGATTGCCACGCGGGTCGCCGCGGTCAGACCCTCCGCTCCCATCATGGCGATGTAGGCCCAGGAGATCGGCAGAATCCCGGCGCTGCCCCAGGGCGCGGCCGAGACCGGACCGGTGGGCGACTCGCTCCGCTTGAGGAATGGATGCGAGGGGAGGAACGGAACCAAGTGTGCGGCCACGCCGATCGGCCCCATTCCAGGTCCGCCGCCACCGTGCGGGATGCAGAAGGTCTTGTGCAGGTTGAGGTGGCAGACATCGGCGCCGAGCTCTCCCGGACGGCAGAGCCCCACCAGCGCGTTCAGGTTGGCGCCGTCCAGATAGACCTGTCCGCCGCAGCGGTGGACCGTCTCGCAGATCTCCCGAATGCCCTCTTCGAAGACGCCGTGAGTGGAGGGATAGGTGACCATCAGCGCCGCCAGCCTCTCGCGGTGGCTCTCGGCCGCCGACCGAAGCGCTTCCAGATCCACGTTCCCCTGCGGGTCGCAAGCCACCACCACCGCCTGGTAGCCGGCCATCACCGCCGAGGCGGGGTTGGTGCCATGCGCCGAGGAGGGAATAAGACAGACGTCCCGGTGCCCCTCGCCTCGGGAGCGGTGATAGCTGCGGATGGTCAGCAGTCCCGCCAGCTCGCCCTGGGATCCGGCGTTCGGCTGCAGCGAGACCCCGGCAAAGCCGGTCAGCTCGCTCAAGGCCGCCTCCAGCCGTTCAAACAGCCCGCGGTATCCCCGTGCTTGCTCCAATGGCGCGAAGGGATGAAGCCCGGCCCACTCGGGCCAGGTGATGGGCTGTAGCTCCGCCGTGGCATTGAGCTTCATGGTGCAGGAGCCCAAGGGGATCATCGCGTGGGTCAGCGACAGATCTCGCGACTCGAGCCATCTCACGTACCGGAGCAGCTCCGTCTCCGAGTGGTAGCGATTGAAGACCGGATGGGTGAGCACCGCCCCTTCCCGCTGGAGGGCGGCGGGAATCGCGCTGACCGCGCCGGTGCCGCCGCCGGCTCCATCTAGGAAGCTCTGCGCCCGCAGCGGCGCCCTGCCGGTGTGCGCGACCTCCTTCTGGAAAATCGCCAGCACCGCATCGAGCTCTTCGGCGCGGGTGGTCTCATCCAGGGCCACTCCGACCGCATGCCCGTCGACCGCTCGAAGGTTGTAGCCGGCCGCCTCCGCCGCCTTGAGCAGGGGCGTCACCCGACCCTCGCCCACCTCCACTGTCACGGTGTC
>JBGTHI010000103.1:0-1535 GCA_041746295.1 Myxococcaceae bacterium | reverse complement strand
GCCAGCCCTCCCGTGCGGGCTCCCTCCGCGGCCCGCGGTCCAGCTTCGGGCGCGGCGGCAGTCCCTGAAACCCTCTGCACCCAGGTGATGGGAGAGATCCGGATCTCCCTTCGCGGCAGAACGGTGCCGGATCTGGCCAATCTTTCCGAGAGCCCGCCAGCGACGGTGGAACAGGCTTGTGAGCTCTTAGCGGCCCGGGGCCTGGTGGTTCGCCGCGGGTTGAAGTACTTCGCTGCTTGACCCGAAGGAGTGTCCGATGGAAGCCCCTAGCTACACCGAGAAACAGGTGGCCGAAATCCTGGGCATTTCGCCGAGAACGGTGGCCTCCGCGCTGAAGCAGGAGCGGCACGGCCAGTACTCGCCGGAGGATCTTTGGCTGATCCGCCAGAACCTCGAGCGGTTCCCCGCCCCAGTAGGTCACCGCAAGCAGCTGTTCCTGAACTTTAAAGGAGGCACCGGCAAGACCTCGATCTCGTCGTCGTATGCCTATCGCATGGCGGAGATGGGCTACCGGGTGCTGCTGGTCGACCTGGACTCCCAGGGCCATGCCACCAAGTGCCTGGGGTATGAAGGCGAGGATTTCGAGAAGACGCTGCTCGATGTCCTGGTGCGAAAGACCCCCGTCTCCAAGGTGATCCAGGAGACCCCGCTCCCCAATCTCTCCTTCGTCCCCTCAAACCTTTCTATGAGCACGGTCGATCTCTCGCTGATGCCGATGTCGGGGCGCGAGTTCAAGCTGCGCAACGCGATGAAAGAGGTCGAGAGCTGGTTCGATATCGTGGTTTTCGACGCGCCACCTTCCTTCGGGCTCCTCAACTTGAACGCGCTGATGGCGACCGACGACCTGTTCGTCCCGGTGCTTCCGGACTTCCTCTCATTCCACGGCCTCAAGCTGCTCTTCGAGACGGTGCAGAGCCTGGAAGAGGATCTGGATCACGTGCTGGATCACGTCTTCATCATGATCAACTCCTTCAACGCGAGCTTCAAGTTGGCCAAGGAGGCGACCGATGCGTTGCGGACCCACTATCCGGAGTTCCTGCTCAACACGGTCATCCGGCAGTGCACCAAGTTCGCGCAGGCCTCCAGCGAGGGCGTTCCGGTGTTCCTGGCCGATCGCCACTCCAAGGGAGCGGCCGATGTACAGACGATGATCAACGAGGTGATTTCCCGCCTGAAGGTCAAGCCTACGGCCCGAAGCGGGAAGAAGGTGGCGGGCTAGCCCCAGGGGATCCAGATGAAGAAGGCCTTCGATCAGAACGTTTCCCGCGCCAAGCCGCGCGTTCGCCTGGGGGCCTTTGCCGCCGAGGTGCAGCGGCTGAAGGCGGAGCCGGCGCGGGAACGGGAGTCCGAGGAAGAGGAGTCCGAGCCCCGGCCTACTAAACCGCCCCGCGAGAGCCGGTCCGGTCCCCGGAAGCTCGAGGCGAGAGAGGCGGAGAGCGCCCCGTCTCCACCCACCGACCTCGCGGGTGAGCGCCGTGCCCGCGAGTCTCGCTCCGGTCCGAGGCGGCTGGCTTCCGAGGCCGTGGAGGTGGCGC
>JBGTHI010000102.1:0-2147 GCA_041746295.1 Myxococcaceae bacterium | reverse complement strand
CGCTCTGCCTGCCTGCGTCCATTGAGATGCAAATCAACGAATCCGTGTCGTTGACGGATTTCGATTTTGTTCGCGGCGCGGCCGGTTCGACGCCAACGCTGAGGCGGGTAACCACGTCCGAGTCGAGTTCTGCCAGCACCGGCATCGCAAATATCGGTACAGCTCCTGTCGAGGTGTCCGCGCCGCCTCCACCCGCCGACCAGCCGTTGGGATGCCGCGATGAAGAGTGCCTGATGCGATTGAGCCAGGCCCGCGACGTGCAGCTTGCCCTTTGCCTCGGAACCGAGGGAGCGGATGGAAACTTCGGGCCAGACACACGCCGGGCGGTTCGCCAAGCGCGGGCGCCGGCAAGACTCGAGAACATCGGATCAACCGGAGAGACCCTCTCCTCATTCCAGGCAGCTAGCTTGTTCTCCCTGCCGCCGTGTCCTACGGACCTGTTTCTCAACGCGTTCGAGCGTTTCGCGTACGGCGAGGGCTCCACCAACTTCACCACCGTCGACCCGGTGCAGATCATGGACCTTGCCGCTATCCTCCGTAGCGCGGGGGCGGGGGTCCCGGAGCCGACACCCACGACCTTCACACCAGAGTTGCGCGCGGCTGTTCGCGGGCTGCAGCGGGAACTGCTTCTCCTCGAGGATGGCGCAGTCACTCCCGAGTTCCTTTTGGAAGCAATCGAGCAGGGGGGATGAATATGTTGCACCGGATCCTCCACGTGATCGTCCCTTGGCGGGTCGCGCCGGAGATGTCAGCGAGCAAGATTGAGCCCGCACTAACGCGCGCCGACCGGCTGACGGTCATCCGGGAGATCGAGAACGACGACGGCACCCTTTGGAGCGAGGTCGAGGCGGTACGCGAGGGTCTACCGCCGCGGCGCGGCTTCGTCCGCGCAGAACTAATCGCGGTGAGCAACTTTGAGGATGCCGGTGCCGCGCTCCAGGAGATCACCGACAAGACTAAGTACATCAGCGTGCTGACGCTCGCTGCCGTCAGGTTCCAGACAAATCGCGACTATCTCGCGGCAGTCGCCCATATCGAAAGCGGGATGAGCAACAAGCGGAGCGCCAACTCGGAAGCGAGAGGGCCTTTCCAGTTCATGCCTTCCACTTGGGAGCGGATTGTCGAACAGGATAAGAGGTCCTCCAACCCTGTTGGGGTGTCGGCAGGGGATATCGACAACCCCACGGCGCAGGCGTTCATGGCGGCGCGGCTGACGGCCGAGAACGTCCACAATCTTTTGGAGGCCCGTGGGCGGCTTCCAACCGGAGCCGAACTCTATTGCGCGCACCTGTTTGGCGAGCCGGCCGGGCGTGCAGTGCTGGCGGGCCTCGACAATGGCGGGACAGCCACGATCGACAAGGTTCTTAAAGATTTCTATGCGGGCACGAGCCTTGGTGCCGCCTTTGCCGACAAGATCATGGCACAAAACAGCGCCTTGCTCGCAAGACAGGGGGCGCCGCTGACGATCGGCGAGCTGCTCGAGGTTGTTGTGGAGAAATTTGACGCGGCCGCAAAGGCTCTCGCCGAACCCATCAGCCTCCTGCCGGCTGACCTCCGGGTGCCGTCGATCCTGCCCGCCGATATGCCGCCTTGGCTCGCAGTCGCCCGGGCCGAACTGGGCGTCGAGGAGGTGCTGGATACCGGCAACAACCCGAGGATCCAACAGTACCATGACGCCGCGGGGGCCATCGACGTCGACAGTACGCCGTGGTGTGGGTCGTTCATCGCGTTTTGCCTGGAACAGACCGGCCATCCCAAGATCCTGGTCTCCAATCTTCACAGCAAACGCGCGGCGGATTGGATGAATTGGGGGAGCGTGGCTACCGATCCGCCGGTCGGCGCCCTGTGCGTTCTTACACCGCAGGCTCCTGGGTCGTCGGGCCATGTCGGATTCTATGTTCGACACACCTCCGACACCTCGAAGGTGGTTCTGCTGGGTGGAAACCAAGGGAAGCCCGGCAAGGTCTCCGAGGAGGCCTTCGCTGCCGCAGACGTGCGTTCCTTCCGATGGTTGGATTGGACCTGACCAAGGCGAACACTTCCGGCTGCGACGGTAGTTGCTTCGGCTCCGGGTGAGTGACCCGGCCGTCAGCGGCGGCGGCGGCGTTCGCGTAGCGGCGGGGCCTCGCCCTGTCCGTCCGACGCCG
>JBGTHI010000101.1:0-3175 GCA_041746295.1 Myxococcaceae bacterium | reverse complement strand
CGGCGATCACGGCGAGCTCCGCCTCCGCCGTTCTGGGCGCCACCAGCTCCACATGCCTGCGCGGCAGGAAGCCGGTGTCGTAGTCGCCGCTTCGGAACTCGGCGTGATCCACCAACGCGCTCAAGTATGGCAGGTTGGTCGTGATCCCTCCGACCCGGTACTCCCGCAGTGCGCGCAGCATCCGGGCGATCGCCTCATCCCGAGTGGGCGCCCAGACGGAGAGCTTGCTTACCATCGGGTCGTAGTGACTGGGCACTTCGCAGCCCGCGTAGACGCCCGAGTCGTCGCGGACGTTCGGTCCGGCGGGAGTGCGTAGCAAGGTGATCTTCCCTGGAGAGGGCATGAAGCTCCGCGCCGGATCCTCGGCGTAGATCCGCACCTCGATCGCGTGGCCGACCGACGCCGGCGCCTCTTGGAGCGGGAGCGGCTCCCCCTGCGCCACCCGGATCTGCCAGGCCACCAGATCGATCCCGGTGACCCACTCGGTCACCGGGTGCTCCACTTGAAGGCGGGTGTTCATCTCCAGGAAGTAGAAGTTGCGGCCGGAGTCGACCAGGAACTCCACCGTTCCCGCGCCCACGTAGCCCACCGCTTGCGCCGCCTTGATCGCCACCTCGCCCATCGCCGCACGAAGCTTGGGCGAGAGGATCGGCGAGGGCGTCTCCTCCACCACCTTCTGGTTGCGCCGCTGCGCCGAGCACTCTCGCTCGTTGAGGTGGATGCAGCGGCCCTGGCTATCGGCGAAGATCTGGATTTCCACATGATGCGGTCGGTCCAGGTACTTCTCCACGTACACCGCGTCAGTGCCGAAGCTGCTCATCGCCTCGGAGCGTGCCGCGCGCAAGGCCGAATCTACCTCCTCCGGCCGCTCTACCCGTCGCATCCCCTTGCCGCCTCCGCCGCCCGCTGCCTTGAGCATCACCGGGAACCCCAGCCGCTCCGCCGTCTCGCGCGCTTCCGCCGCTGAGCCGAGGGGGGAGGTGGTGCCGGGAACCACCGGGACCCCGGCGCGGGTCATCCGCTCCCGCGCCCGCGTCTTCTCGCCCATCGCCTCAATCGCCTCGGGAGGAGGACCGATAAAGGTGATGCCCGCTTCGGCGCAAGCCCGGGCGAAGGCGGCGTTCTCGGAGAGAAAGCCGTAGCCGGGATGGATCGCCTGTGCTCTCGAGTGACGGGCCACCTCGATAATCTTCTCTCCATTGAGGTAGCTCTCGCGCGAAGGCGCGGGACCGATCGGATAGGCCTCGTTCGCCATCTGCACGTGAGGCGCCGTGCGGTCCGCCTCCGAGTAGACCGCCACCGCGGCGATTCCGAGCTCGCGGCAGCTGCGGATCACCCTCACCGCGATCTCGCCGCGATTGGCCACCAACAGCTTCCGGATCGGCGCCGTCACAGCGGAATGTTCCCGTGCTTGCGCGGCAGGTTCTCCTGTCGTTTGTCCTTGAGCAGCTCCAGCGCTCGCACCAGTTTGATGCGCGTCTCCTCCGGGCGGATCACCTCGTCGATGTAGCCCAGCTCCGCGGCCTTGTAGGGGTTGGCGAAGGTCTCCCGGTACTCGGCGATCAGCCGGATGCGCTCCGTCTCCACGTCCTTCGCTCCCTGCAGCTCGTTGCGGAAGATGATGTTGACCGCCCCTTCCGGCCCCATCACCGCGATCTCCGCGGTGGGGAACGCATAGTTGATGTCGGCGCGGATGTGCTTGGAGGCCATCACGTCGTAGGCGCCTCCGTAGGCCTTTCGGGTGATCAGCGTGACCTTGGGCACGGTCGCCTCGGCGAAAGCATAGAGCAGCTTGGCGCCGTGCTTGATAATCCCGCCCCACTCCTGCTGCGTGCCGGGCAGAAAACCGGGGACATCCACCAGGGTGATCAGCGGGATGTTGAAGCAGTCACAAAAGCGGACGAAGCGGGCGGCCTTGACCGAGGCGTCGATGTCGAGACAACCGGCGAGCACCGCCGGCTGGTTGGCGACGATTCCCACCGGTCGGCCGTTCAGGCGCGCGAAACCCACCACGATGTTCCGCGCGAATCCTTCATGGACTTCGAAGAAGTAACGGCTGTCGACCACCGGGCGGATCACGTCGCGGATATCGTAGGGCTTGTTGGGGCTGGCGGGGACGGCCGTCTTGAGCTCGGGGACGATCCGCAATGGATCGTCTTCGCACGGAACGACAGGCGGATCGTCCACGTTGTTGGAGGGCAGGAAGGAGAGCAGCTCCCGGGTGAGCGCCAGGGCCGCCCGTTCATCCTCCGCCGCGAAGTGGGCGACCCCCGACTTTTCGCTGTGGGTCAGCGCACCGCCCAGGCTCTCCTTGTCCACCTCTTCGTGGGTGACTGTCTTGATCACGTCCGGTCCGGTGATGAACATGTAGGAGCTGTTCTTGGCCATCACCACAAAGTCGGTGATCGCCGGCGAGTAGACGGCGCCGCCGGCGCAGGGGCCCAGGATGAGGGAGATCTGCGGCACCACGCCCGAAGCCAGGGTGTTGCGCAGAAAGATGTCGGCGTAGCCGGCCAGGCTCTCCACCCCCTCCTGGATTCGCGCACCACCCGAATCGTTCAGGCCCACCACGGGAGCGCCGACCCGGGTGGCCAGGTCCATCACCTTGCAGATCTTCTGCGCGTAGGCGCCGGAGAGCGAGCCGCCGAAGACGGTGAAGTCCTGCGCGAAGACGAAGACCTTGCGGCCATCGACCGTCCCGTAGCCGGTCACCACGCCGTCGCCCAGGATCTTCTTGTCGGCCATCCCGAAGTCGTGGGCGCGGTGGGTGACGAACTTGTCCAGCTCGTTGAAGCTGCCTCGGTCCAACAGCAGCACCAGTCGCTCACGGGCGGTCAGCTTGCCCGCCTCGTGCTGCTTGGCCACTCGCTCTGCGCCGCCGCCCGCTTCGGCCTGCCGATTCATCCGCTCCAGTCGCTCGCGCGCCGGATTACTCACGGCGCCCTTCGCACTCTCCGGACTCGCGCTCATGAGGCCGATTTAGCACGGTCGCCCGCGAAGGGCGGCCGGCACTTCCGAAGATCGCGGCAGGCCGGCCACCGCCCCGGGGAACGTACAGACTCGGGCAGCCGACCAGCATGCAAAGGTAAGGTCGTTTTCCAGCTGCGCCCGGGAGCGCGACTCGAGAGGCGCGTTGACCAATCGCGAGAGCAGCGCCGAGACGAAGCCGTCGCCC
>JBGTHI010000100.1:0-4974 GCA_041746295.1 Myxococcaceae bacterium | reverse complement strand
CCGCTCTGGAGTGCTTCGATCCCGAGGGCAAGGTGTTCATCGTGGCGATCTTCCGCGACTGCCCTTCCGGCCGCAAAGGCGAACGTCAGCTCTGCGGGCTCTTCCCACTGGAGAGCCGCAGGGCCGCGGGCCGCCTCCCTGTGCCGATGCTGGGCATGTGGCGCCACCCGTACAGCTACCTAGGGATTCCGCTACTGCGCTCGGGCCTCGCCCCGGAGGTGCTGCAGGCGTTCTTCGACTGGATGGCGGCGGGTGGCCGAGAACGAGGGCTGCTGCGGATTGAGGATCTGCCCGGCGACGGGCCGGTCCGCCGCTGCATCGTGGACGAGCTCTACCGCCGCGGCTGGGCCAGCGCGATCACCCAAACCTTCACCCGCGCCTTCTTCCGGCCGGCCGCGTCCGCGGAGAAGTACTACGAGCGCAACCTGAACGGGCGGCGGCGCAAGGAGTTCCGCCGGAAGCTGAACCGGCTCTCGGAGCAGGGAACGCTGGAGTGGGCGGAGCTCAAGTCCGGGGACGCCTACGAGGGCTGGGCGGACGACTTCGCCAAGCTGGAGGCCCGGGGCTGGAAGGGGCGCGAAGGCGTCGCGGTCGCCTCGCGCGACAGTCACATGCGCTTCTTCCACGAGCTGATCCGCCACGCGGCTCTGCGCGACCGGCTGATGCTCCTGGGGCTACGGCTTAACGGGAAGCCGATCGCGATGAAGCTGAATCTGCTCTCGCGCGGCGGGTCGATGGCTTTCAAAATCACCTATGACGAAGCCTGGGGCCAGTACTCTCCCGGCGTTCAGCTGGAGCTGGAGAACATCCGCCGGCTGCACGAGCGGCCGGAGATCCCCTGGATGGACTCCTGCGCCGCACCCAACCGGCGGATGATCAATCAACTCTGGGGAGACCGTCGCGAGTTCCAGACCCTGCTGATCTCCACCGACGACATCGTCAGCTCGCTGGTGGTGGCGGCGACTCCTATCGCGCGGTGGCTGGGCAAGCGGGTGGCTCAGCTCCGGAATCGTGCGGGCGGACGGGAGAGTTGCGCGCTGCGCTCCGGAGGGGACGAGGACTCCAGCAATGGATAACGGGTTGCGGTTCGCTCCAGATGTCTTCGACGCCTACTTCAACCGGCGGCCCTTCTATCTGGAGACGTCGCTGCAGAACCACCCCGCCTTTCAGCTGGAGCGGCTGATCGCGCTTTCCAAGCGGTTGCAGCCGCACTTGGTCGAGTACAACGGTGGCAATCTGCCGATCTCGATCGACCCGCAAAGAACTCCGCGCACTGGGCTTTCCGTGGAGGAGACGCTGCGCCGGATCGAAGAAAGCGGCTCCTGGATGGTTCTCAAGCGGGTAGACGATGATCCTGAGTACCGGACGCTGATGGAGCAGGCCCTGGCCCCGGTGAGGGAGCGGGCCGAGGCGCTGGTCGGCCGCAGCTTCGACCTCCAGGCCTTCATCTTCGTTTCCTCTCCCAACGCCGTGACCCCCTTACACATGGATCCCGAGCACAACGTGCTGGTGCAGATCCGGGGTAGCAAGAGCTTCCATGTCTGGGACCCGGAGGACCGCGGCATCATCTCCGAGCCGGATCTCGAGAGATTCCATGCCGCCTTCACCCATCGGAACCTGCCCTACAAGGAGCAATTCGCACCGGCGGCCAGGTCCTTCTCCCTGAGGCCCGGCCAGGCGCTCCACGTGCCGGTGACCGTGCCGCACTGGGTAAAGAACGGGCCCGAAGTCTCTATCTCCTTCAGCGTCACCTTCCGGAGCGACTGGACCCTTCGGCAGGAGCGGCTGTACCGGGTGAACGCCCGCCTGAGGACACTGGGGATCCAACCGACGCCAGTGGGACGCAATGTGGTCCTGGATGCGGCCAAGCTCCATACCAGCGAAGCCCTGATCCAGCTGCGCCGATGCCTTCCGTTCTTGCGCCGGAAGCCGAGCCCGACCGCCTGCTCGATGGCCAAAGGATAATATTGCCGTCGAACCCCGGGCAGGGTTCAATCCCCGAGGTGCCGCAATCCCCGTCCATCGCTTCCAGCTCCAAAGACCTCAAGGAGAAGGTTCGCACCCTCTTCTTCTCTCCGCAGTACCGGCCACCGGTGATCGCCGCAGTGGCCCTGGAGCTGTTGGAGGTATCGCGCAAGCCGGAGGTCGACGCTCGAGAGGTTGCGACGATGCTGGAGCGCGATCCGGTGCTCGCCGGCCGGGTTCTCAAGAAGGTTCAATCGGCCGCGCTGGCGGGCCGCTCCGACGTGAAGTCGCTTCAGCAAGCGGTCGTGAGGCTGGGCGTGAGCGGCACCCGGGATCTGGTGATGGAGCTGGCGGTGGGAATGCGTTTGTTCATCGCCGATGGCTATGCCGGCGCAATGGAGAACATCCGGCGCCACTGCGCGCTCACCGCTCATGTCTGTCGAGCGCTCAGCCTGCACCTTAAACTTCCGGGTGGAGTGGCCTTTCTGCAGGGGCTGCTGCACGACATGGGAATCGCCATCTGCCTCATCGCTCTGGCGGAGGTCCCCAGGGGCGCCAAGCCGGACCTCGCTCCCTGGTGGGAGGTGATTCACCTGGTCCATTCCGAGGTCGGCGGGATGGTCGCAAAGGAGTGGAAGCTTCCTCCCGAGCTCGGCTCCTCGATCGAGACTCACCACGCCGAGCTGGACTCGCCCAAGCTCAGTATCAACGGCGCGATGATCTGCGTGGCTCAGCAACTGGCCAACCGCTGCGGGGCGACCGTCAGCGACGGCAGCAGCTTCAACTGCGATGCGGTCGCTTCAGACCAGTACGAGCGCGCCTGCGCCGTGCTGAAACTGCCCGAGGCGACGCTCGAGTCGGTGCGCCAGCAGGCGGTCCGCTTTCTCGAGGAAGCCGAAGCCTGAGTATGCGCCTGTAGGCAGCTCCAGAGGCGCGCAGCGCGACGGGCGGTCCCCCCATACAAAGTCGGATGTTTCACCGCACGGACCGCGCTCCGGAAGTTTGACGACGTGAAAACGTCGACCGGATACTTGGCGCAGTCTTCCCGGACAACCGAGGTGCCCATGCGGCGCGTGCAGTGGCTAGGCTTAGTGGCTGTGGCTGGCATCTTGATGATGCAGGCCTGCTCCGACGATAAGGATCCCACCGTAGCGAAGGTCAAGCTGGCCCTCGATCCCGGACAGATCAACGACGGTGAATCGACGACGGTCACCATTACCGCTTCCAACGCCGACGGATCTAACGGTGAAGGCTCGGTGACCCTGACCGCCGCCGCCGGCACCCTCTCTCCCGCCACCGTGAATCTCTCAGACGGAAAGGCGACCGCCACCTATACCTGCAACGCCAGCCAGATCGGCTGCGCCGGGAACATCCGGATCTTCGGTAGGTGGAACGAACTGAGCAGCAGCGCGGTGGTGATCGTGGGAGACACCGGAAGCGCGGTCGCCGACTCCGGCACCAGCACCGATGCCGGCGACGTCTCCGCCGACGGCGGCGTGGTTGTGACCGAGGTCGGTCCTCCCGTCAGCATGAGCTGGGTCTCCACCGTCTGCGGCGGCTCGGACTGCCGCCTGATGGGTATCCGCAGCTCCGGCTTCAACGAACAGGCGCAGATCTCGTTTCGCGTTGAAGATGTGAACAACCTTGCCGTGCGCAGCGTGGCGGTCACCTTCTCGCTGATCGGCGCCCCAACCGGGACCGCGTTGGAGTCGACCACCGCGACCACCAATAGCAACGGTATGGTGGTGGCCCGAGTCACCTCGGGGCTGGTCATTGGCGCTTTCACCGTCCGAGCCGACGTCACCACACCCACCGCCCTGACCGCGATCAGCCCGACCATTGGCGTGCGCGGTGCCAAGCCGTCCAACCGCGGCTTCACCTTCCAGTGCGCCAAGGTCAACCTGGACGTCTACACTACCGCCCAGCCCCCGCGGCAGCAGCCGCTGAGCTGCACCGTCGGTCTGGTGGACCGCTACAATAACCCGGTCGGTACCGGGACCTCGGTCTTCTTCAAGACCGAAGCCGGAGCAATCGCCAACAGCATCGCCACCACCGCATTCGACCCGGCCGACAATGCCACCAACTCCGGCGAGGGCACCGCGGCCCCGATCTTCCGCACCGGTCCCGGCGGATCCTTCCCGCCGCTCGATGTGCCTCCGCTGGCTGCCGACTCCAGCGCCACCCAGTGGCCGTTTACGCGGGGCGCCGAGCCCACCAACGTCGTTCAGTCGCTGACCCTCAACCCACGCGACAACCTCGCTACCATGCTGGCCTATGTCCAGGGTGAGGAGCACTTCTGGGACGACAACGCCAACGGCACGCGCGATTCCAGTGAGCGGTTCATCGACCAGGGCGAGCCGTTCGTCGACTCGAACGACGACAACACCTGGAACGCCGGTGAGACCTTCATCGACAGCAATAACAACGGTTCATGGAATGGGCCCAATGGCACCTGGGACGCCAACACGACCATCTGGACCGAGCGCCGGCTGCTCTTCACCGGCTACCTGGATCCCAGTGTCAGCCTGCTGCAGGACCACACGTCGATCGGCACTTGTAGCGGCGGTGGCGTGGTCAATGGGACGGTGCGCTTCCTAAGTGCCCGCCTGGTCGATTCCTGGCGAAACGTAGTCACCTCCGGCTCCACCCTGAGCATCCGCCACTCGGCAGCCAAGGGCACGGTGACGGTGGCCAGCGGAACCACCATGCTCGACTCGTACGGCTTCGGTTACGATCGGCTGCTGGTCGACGCAACCACCGAGAACGACTGCACCAGCTCATCCACCCGCTGCCGTTGGAAGACGCTCTTCCACGGGAACTGGGATCTGCGTTTCGGAATGCAGGTCGCTGGCGCGCCGATAACCGATACCGACCCCTGCGCGGATGACCTGGTCTCCGTAGGCGCGACGGTGCAGAACGTCCTGGGCGAGGTCAGCGTAGGGATCGGCATCCAGTAGCAAATCCGGGCTAGAGGCCGCTCGCGCCTGTCCGGACGAGCGCCGCCATCGT
>JBGTHI010000099.1:0-5583 GCA_041746295.1 Myxococcaceae bacterium | reverse complement strand
ATGGAGGGGCCCCGAACCGGAGCGTACAAAGATGTACGTGAGGATTTGGGGAGGGCCAGCGACGCAGAGATCGGGCGCGCAGCCAATTAGGGACACCACCTAGTCAAGCATGCGTTACTAGCTAGACCTCCAGCCATTCCTCGCGAAGCTCGGGCCCGATCAGGCCGAAAAGCTCAGCCCCTTGAGTGGCGTGGAGCCGGTGTTGGTCACCTTCACCGCCACGTCGACCGTGTTCCCTGCTCCCTTGCTTAGGCTCTTCACCACGGCATCAACTCCAGAACGCACCGTCTGGCGGCCGGACGGGCGAGCGTTGGGCGGCCACTTTTGACCACGGTCGATCGAACCCTCGGAATGTTATGAGCCGACCGAATGTAGGAATGCGCCGAACAGACACGGACGCGGGGCTGCCGAGCTGCCCTTCCAACTAAATCCGAAAGTGCCGCAGGTGCGCAGGTGTGAAGACGCCTGTCGCCAGATGCGGCGAGCGAGCTTTGATGAAACGCGAAACACGGTGGCAGGCTGACAACGTTTGGGGCGCGCAGCTGGCGCGGACGGGACGGGTCGTCATGGCCCTGCTGATTCCCCTCGCCGGTGGCTGCGGCGGGGAGCTGCCAGAGGAGCTGCCAGGCGAGCGACTGGAAGCGGACAGCGCCGCCCTCACCGCGGCCAACTCCTGCCAAGCAGGAGTTTCCGCCGGAGCGGTGCGCGCCCCCTCATTCGTACGAAACTTTGGCAGCGAGACGTCCTGGTTTGCCTCTCCAGTGGTGGCCGACCTCGATAGGAACGGCACTCAAGAGATCGTCGCATCGATGGCCTCGACGCACGTCTTCAACAACCAAGGCGCGCTGCTGAGCTCAGGGACCACAGGGTCCGGGCGAGTCTGGTCGCCTCCTGTCGTGGCCGACCTCGACGCCGACGGGACGCTGGAGGTCGTGGCCGGACGTGGTAAGAACGTCATTGCCTGGGAGTGGAAAAACCGCGCGCTGCAACTCAAGTTCGGATGGCCGAAGGACACCACGACAGCGGGCCAGTCGCCCGAGGTGAGCGGCCTCGCGGCGGGGGACCTCAATGGTGATGGTCGGATCGAGGTCGTGGCGACCACGACGCAGAGGGCGCCCACCTCCAGCGGCGGCGCTCAGGTCTTCACCTACTCCGCCAACGGGCAAAGCTATCAACCGGCGACCTGCCCTTGGAAGGCGTGGCCTCGCTACAATGCTCTTCGTGGAACGGGCAACGACGCCGATCGCAATGGAGCGGGACACCAAGGCTACGCCGCCTACGGACTCAACGTGGGCATCGGCCAGGTCGACTCGGACGCGCCGCTCGAAATCGCGGCGACCTACGACAACCACTTTCTACAGATCTTCAACCACGACGGTGCGGCGGCGAACGCCTCCCCCTATTTCACCAACCGAGCATCCGCCTACTTAGGTCAGCGGCTCACCTGGGGCCAGATGATCCGCTTCCCCGACGCGAAGGTCGAGGCGGCCCAGTACAACACGCACACTGGACCCTGGGCGGGCCCTTCATGGACCGAATGGCTGCAGTGGACGCGGTCTCCCCCGAGCATCGTCGACATCGACGGCGATGGAAAAGCCGAGGTGGTGGGGGTCGCCAATGTGGAGAGGTACGAGCCCTACCAAACCCAGGCGTGGGCGTTGACGGTGTTCCAAGGCGGGCATGATGGCGGCGCTCAGGCCGCGAAGCGCAAGCCGGGCTGGGAGGAGTTTCCGCGAGGCGGCACGCCCATCCAGGTCTCTGGATACTACCCGCCCATGGGCATTCCCGCCGCCGCCTTCGCGAATCTCAGTGGAGACTCCAAGCTCGAGATTGTGGTGGGGCTCAACGACGGCTTTGTGTACGCGTTCAATTCCAGCGCCCAGCGCCTGTGGCGAGTCGATATCCGGCATGGCCAGTCGATCATGTTTTCGACGGAGCCGGTTGTTGCCGACCTGAATCAGGACGGCTCTCCGGAAGTGGTGGTCGCCACCTACGGAGCGCCGAACAAACCAGGTGTCGGGCGTTTAATGGTCCTATCGGCCTCAGGATCGGTTCTGCACGATCTGCCTCTGCCGAACCAGAAGAGCAACGGCAATGCCACCGGCTCGGCCGGAGCGCCCACGATTGCCGACGTGGACGGCAACGGCACCCTCGAAATCCTGGTGCAGACTTTTGACCACGGGATTGACATGTTCACCGTCCCCGGTTCGGGGAAGAAGTGCGTGCCCTGGTCCACGGCGAGGGGGAGCGCGTTGAGACAGGGTCGGCCGTAGCGGCGAAGCCGGCGCGGCTAGCACGCCAGGCGGGCTCCTCGCAGGGCCTGATATCGCGCGTCACCGGCCATCGACCCAAGGGGTTCCATCGGGTAATATGCCGACGGCGAGACTCCCCCGCTCCGCGAGGATCCGGGGAGCTGCGAAGACTCCGGTCACCGGCCAATTCATCCTGGCCTCCGACGCTCGCGCCGTCGGTCACGCCGGTCCCGCGGCGCTCAAAGTAGAGCCCAATCAATGATGTTCGCAGGTATCGGCCTCCGCTCGACTCCTCAAATCCCGAGAGATACAACTCGCGCGAGGCGGCATCGATAACCCTCAAGCAGGCCAAAAGGGGACTGAGCCTTGAGCGTAACCGCCACCAAGCAGCGCGCTGCCTTCATCTTAAAGGCGACCGACAATCGACTCCGGGGAACCACCCAGCTGGGTCGATTGAGCCACCTTCCTACCTACGTCGATCTGGGGAGCAGAGAGCGCCGCCCGGTGCCGGGAATCCGGCGGCAGAATGCGGACATGCTGACCGACATAGTGACGCTGTCGCACCCCGTTGTTGGCAAGCCCTGGGACCTCGACGCAACCGAAGTGGCCGACCCCACCCGGCCGGAGAACCTGACGGAGACCACCGACGTCTTCTTCGGCTCACAGGCCTCCCCCGACGCGCGCCTGGCCATCCTGGGTCGCCCCGAGACCTTCGGCACCTCGGAGCCGATCTACGCCGGCGTCACGTTTCACACGGTCGAGCAACCTCATCTTACCCGCTTCGCAGGAATCCTCGAGCAGCCGGATGGAGAGCCCTTCGCCCCCCTCAACATCTTCCGCACGGACGAGATGATCCAGCTGCCCTCCGGAGATGACCTGACCACCGAGCGGCGCGAACAGCACCGCTCCGACCTGGCGAATCCGGAGACTCGCGGCACCGTTCAGGCCCATGACGGGCGCGGCGGCGATCTGAAGGAAGTCCACTACGTAGTGATGGAGGGCGAGCCCGTCCCCGTCGAGCCGAGCGACAGGCAGAAGCGGGACTGGCTTCGCTTCGAGATCTAGGGCTGTTCCCAGGCGGGCAACTGTCGAATCCCCCCCCCCCCCGACAGCAAGGGTTACCTCTAGGTCGACGCATACCTTCCATTGGTGGCCTTCGACGTCGGCTGGACCCGATGGACGGCGTGCTCCGCCTCGCCCCTCACGATTTACGGTAAGAAACCGTCAAGGTTTGACGAGCGCTGCGCAGGTCGGCGTCAAGAAGTTCGCCCTGCCAGCTCCGCAACCCGTCTACCCTTCAAGGATTGCGTCTAGGTCTGCTTGGACGCCGGCAAGCTGGCTGACTTTGCGGACGGCCGCCAGATCGGCATCCGGGTTTGCCGCAAGCAACTTCGACACGTCATCGCGTGACTTGCTCCCACCCGCGTAGAGCTTGAGCGCGACCAGGTGCGGGAGGTCGACCACGCGCAACGCGGAACCCGGCATCTGCGCGGACTCGGCGAGCTCGATGGCCTCCTTCGCGAACGGTGGCACTCCGGTCCAGGGGTTGAAGAAGTTCACGATCTGAACTGTGTCGAATTCCTCGCCGGTGACGTTGATCACTCCGCCCAGAGGGTCGTCCTGATCGGGAAGGTTCGTCTCGATCTCAAACCCCTCGGCCTGGAGCCGCTCCCCAACTCGCTTGAGCGTCGTGAAAATGTCGGCCGCGGTGCCGAGATCGATATCATGCGTAGCCCGCGAGTATCGGTGAGCGGCCATCGCCAGCGCACCAATCAACGCCGATTCCACCCCCGCCTCAGCCAGCACCTGCGCAACCCGTGTGGCCACCGCGAGGGAGCGCTCAGCCCGACTCATCTCTTCCGCGAGGTGCTTGAGGAGAGCTCGCGCCCGAAGAGCTTGGCGACCAGGCGGTCCCGTTCACCGAGCTCGAGCGCCATGACCATTCGCTCCTTCATCGACATGCGGGCGATCCGCCGACAAACAGAGGCATTGGCCCGTTCCGCGGACGGGCTCCGCCGTCCTTCGCTTCGCGACGGAGTGCCGCCGCTCTTGGGGAGCTGCTGGGACATAAGTCCTGAAAGCCTAGACGCTTGCCGAGAGATTCGCCAGGCCGGGGCGGCGGGACGGCGCGCAAGATAGGTAGGAGTTCCGCTCGGGGGTGTCCTTGGCCGACGACATTGGACTGGGCAAGGCAGCGCAGGCGATCGCCTCTTGCCACGCGCTCTTCATCTCCGGGCGTGTCACCCGGGGGCTGATTGTCGCGCCCGCCGCGCTCAAGCCGCAGTGGAAGCGAGAGTGGACCTCGTTTACCGACGTGCCTCTGCGCCTGGTGGAGGGCAGCGCCGAAGAGCGCGCCCGCATCCTACGCGGTACCAAGAAAGGCTTCCTGCTGGTTAACTACGAGTAGGTGCTGCGCGATCTCCCCCAGCTGTTGGAGCTCAAGCCACAGATGGGGGTGCTCGACGAGGCGCAGCGGATCAAGAATTGGGAGAGCAAGACCTCGCTGTACGTCAAACAGCTCGCGCCGGAGTGAGTCTGATCCGCCGCGCCCAGACCCGGCCGCTCACGCACGGCGAGTTCACCAAGCTGATGACCCTGCTCAATATGCAGCGGGTGATTTGCAACGGCCTGGGCCAGCTCCGCTTCGAGGAGACGAGACTTGGCCCTCGCTCTCGGGCAACAAGCCGACCGAAGCGTTGCTGCGGAGCCTCTCCAGCCCCAAGCTGACCGAGCTTCAGGAGCTCGTCTCGCAGATCGCGGTGGGTCAGCGGCGGAAAATGGTGGTGTTCAGTCAATGGCGGCGGATGCTCAAGCTGGCGGAGTGGGCGGTTTCGGATCTGTTGGCGCAGGCGGGCCTCCGCGCCGCCTTCTTCACTGGCGACGAGGGGCAGCGGCGCCGGACTCAAAACCTGGTCGACTTCCACGATGACCCACGGGTCGCCATCCTCTTCGCCACCGATGCCGGCGGCGTGGGGTTGAATCTTCAGAAAGCGGCGAGCTGCTGTGTGAATCTGGAGGTTCCCTGGAACCCCGCCGTGCTGGAGCAGCGGGTGGGCCGGGTGCACCGAATGGGGCAGCGCCGCCCGGTAGAGGTCTACAATCTGATGTCGGAGTCGGGCATTGAGCCGCGGATCGCCTCGCTGGTATCCGGCAAGCGAGCGCTCTTCACGGGGCTGTTTGACGGGAAGAGCGACGAGGTCGCTTTCGAGCGGGCGGGCTCCTTTGTCAGTCGAATCGAGCGGATGGTCGAGGTGAGCGAGCCGGCGGTCCCCGCCGCCGGTCTGGGCGATGACGAGGGTGATGCGGTGGCAACCGAGCCCGAGCTGCCCGC
>JBGTHI010000098.1:0-1586 GCA_041746295.1 Myxococcaceae bacterium | reverse complement strand
CAGGACCGATGACACCGGCTATCGGGAGGGACAGCGGCTCGTCATCCGAGAAGCCGCCGTCCGGTACTATCTGGCTCTGGTTGAGAAGCTCGCAGGCGGGCTTGCGAAAGATGCAGCCTGACCCCCCGATGGGCATTGCCTATGCAGGGCGAAGCGGCTTGATCGTGGCAAAGGTCTTCTTCTCCCACTCGCCCAGATCGGCGGGAATGCCGAGTTCGCCCAGGTCCATACCACTCGACGGCGAAAGGGTGTGGCCGCCGCTCACGTCGTCAGCCGCAGCTTCCGGGCTGTGGTAGGAGCCGAGGTTCTGATCCCCGAACATGACCTTGTACCGTCCACCTGCTTCCGGCAGGAGGCTAACCGTGCCGCCGCGGGTCGCGTACTGATAATAGTAGATGGTGGTATCGGACCTCATGCGGCAATAGTACATCGATTCCGGTTGTTCCTCCAAGGCTTACGCTGTCCGCAACCCCGGCGCATCGAACAGCAGGTTAAGGCGGTTGCGAGCCCCCGCAACCATTGTTATCGACCCAGCCGACGCCCCGGAGTTACCCCTTCGGAGCGTCTGCTTGTCGCCCAACGCGATAACGGCTGCTAGCTCGCCGAAAAGCTCGATCGCGAGCCCGTCCCCGTCCGGGATCAGCACGATCTCGCTCAGCAGACCGCGCAGGAGTTCGGCGGCTTCCCCTTTGTGCGCCGGGTCGTTCAACGCGCCCGCGAGGTCGGCGACCTTGTCGCGGTAGACATCGCTGAGGCCGGGGTGGAGGCGCAGAGGGTGCTCCGCCCCCGCCTCCTCGAGAAGCGCCTCAAGCTCCGCCTTCCGGTGCTCGAGCTCGGTCATCTTCGCCTTCATACTGGGGTGATACATGCCGTCGGCGATCGCCTCGATGAAGGTGCCGATCTTCCGGCGCACCTGGGCGAGCTCGAGCTCTTGCCCGGAGCGCGCGGCGTTTTGCTCGCTGATCAAGCGGTTGTACTCGCGCGCGTACTCATCGACGAACTCCCGGATCAGGTCGGGCGCCAGCAGCCGCTCCCGGAGACCCGCCAGCACCTTCCCCTCAACGACCGCCTTGTCGACAGTGCAACGGTTGTCGCAGGTGCCCTTGTTGCGGGCGGCGGCGCAGCCGTAGCGGGTCGCGTTCACGAGGATGAAGTTCGACCCGCAGCAGCCACACTTCAGAAGCCCCGAGAACAGGTGCCTCGCGCGGCGGGCCCTCTCCGGGCGTCTCCGTCCTCCGTCCTCTTCCACCTCGGAGACATGTCGCGTCTCCATCTGACGCTTCTTGACGGCATCCCACACGGGCTGCGCGACGATCCTCAGGTGGGGCGCTTCCTCGATCACCAGCGCCTCCTTCGGGTTAGGCCGCGCCTGACGCCTGGCAGTCACCGGATCCTTGACGAAGCGCTGGCGGTTCCACACCAGCCGGCCGACGTAGAGCTCGTTGTTGAGGATCCCGGTGCCGCGCGTCCAGTTGCCATAGATGGTGGAGGCTCCCCAGGCGGCGCCGCGGGGTCCGGCGACGCCCTCCTTGTTCAACGCGGCGGCGATCGCGCGCGGGCTCTGGCCGCCCGCATAGTCGCGGAAG
>JBGTHI010000097.1:0-2374 GCA_041746295.1 Myxococcaceae bacterium | reverse complement strand
GGCCGCCCTTACCCACGGCGCCGGTTTCTCCTCCCCCGTGCCCGGGATCCAGGATCACCTGCGGATTAGCCAGCCCAATGCCCTCGGTCACCTGCATCCATCGGGACAATGAGCAGGGTGTGAGGATCTTGGCCCACCCCTGCGAAACCTCGGTCACCGGTACAAGTACTCCTGCTCTCAGGCGTCCTCGGGCAGCACCGGAAGGGGTTGCCGCAAGGGCTGCTCCGGTGGGTCCGACCTTGAGTAGTCCCGGCGCAGCTATAGGAACAGGCAGTTCTCGCACAACCGGTGGCGAAGGCGCTGGAGAAGGCTCGGGGAGCGGGGACACGGTTGGGGAAGGCTCGGGCTCGGCGGTAGGAGACGCAGCCGGAGAAGCGTCCTGATCATCCAATGCGGGTGAGCCGCACGCTGCCAGGGCCACCAGAACAACCAGCGAGACCACACGTTTCACCACACTCACAAGATAACCTGGACTCTTGATTCGTTTGAAACTAGCGACAGCGCTGATGACACTTCTCCTGTCGTCGTGCGCGGCCTCGGAGCCCGTGGTTCAGCCCACTCCCACCACATCACAGTCTGCCGAGCAGAGCCCGAATGCCGTGATCGTTCCCTCACAGACTCCGGTCGAACCCTCGCCTCCTAATTTGGCTGCGCCGGTGTTCAGCGGATCCATCGCTGAGATTGGGGCCGATCATCTCCCCCACTCCTGGCGCCCGGGATGCCCGGTGCCTGTGGAGAGTCTGCGACTGTTGACCCTCAACTACTGGGACTTCGACGGCAAGGTTCAAACCGGCGAGTTGGTCATCCATCGCGATCACGCTGATGAAGTGCTGTCTGTAATGCGGGGCCTGTTTGACCGGCGCTTTCCCATTGAACGGATGGAACTGATCGACAAGTACCAGGGCGATGACGATCTTTCGGTGGCCGCCAACAACACCTCGGCATTCAACTGCCGCCCGGTGACCGGCCGGCCGGGAGTGTGGTCTCAGCATGCCTACGGTTGGGCACTCGACATCAATCCGGTGCAAAATCCCTACATCTCCAACGGAGTGGTCTCGCCCCCCTCGGCCGCGCGCTTCAAAGACCGCTCGCTCAAGGAACCGGGCATGGTTCTCGCCGGTGATTCAGTGGTTAGATCCTTTGGCGCTATCGGCTGGAAGTGGGGCGGTAATTGGAGGAATCCCAAGGACTACCAGCACTTCTCCGCAACCGGACGCTAAGGCGATGTGATCACGTCGCCTGCGGCGCCGCGCCGGAACGGCCCTAACGGTTGAGGATGTGCTTCTCCTTCTCAACTGCGTCCAAGGCTCTGGTGCCGTTGGCTCAGGAGAACCTAAAGACCGGACCCTTCGGGGGGAAGGGCAGCACAGCCCCTTTCGGAACAAGGAAGGCATGCTCCCGATGGATGCGGACCCGGTCGCACTGAGCATCAGTGACTACCAGGATTGGGCCCGACTCAGGGAAGTCATCGGCCTTCTCCAGCAGGTCGATGCCCGGCTGCAACACAGTTCCTCCCCGCCCCCGGACCCGGACTTTGCCAGCGATCTCGGTGGACTCCAGGTAGCCGGCGTCGTAGGCGGCGGCATCGCAAAAGATCACCCGGACAGCCGGGACCTCGCGGCTTACCCCGTACGATGCGATTGCCCCCAAAGCCTTTCCCAGCAGCTCCCGGCTCATCGACCCGGACGTGTCCAGCACCACCGCGAAGGTCCGTCGAACATGTGGTTCCTCGGGACGGATGTAGCGGGGACGCGGAATATCTGGCGTTGAGGCCTGACGGCGGCTCGGCCTGGCGTAAGTCAGCCGGCGTTCCACCGGCGGGAAGAACTCGTCGAACCAGCGCGCAAGCTCCACCTCCCACTCAATGGGCGGCTGTCCCAACGCCCGAATCTCCTCAATGAGGCCCTGAGGCAGCAGGCCCCTCCCACCACTTTGATGAAAGTCGAGGCCCTGGGTAAGGCAGCGACGGTAGAGCTGATCTAAATCCACCCCAAAGGTGGCTTCGGAAGGATGGACGATTCCACCGGGGAGAACGTCGGTCAGAGTCACGCCTCGTGAGGTAGCCAGCTTGCGGTAGCGGCGCATGTCCAGCGCCATCCGGTCGTAAACCTCCTCGGCCGACATTCCCTTGAGCTCCGGATCGTAGAGAAGACCGTCGGGAAGGTGGCCCACGCCTATCTCAACCAGCCAGCCGTTGATTACAAAATCGCACGCCAGATTGAACAGGTAATGGTCCCTTCCTCCCGCCCGGGTATCGTGCCGTAGCCCGGCATGGAGCAGCTCGTGGGCAATGACAAAGCGCTTCTCCTCAACGCTCAGCCCCGCCTGCGGGTTCACGTAAAGCTCCTGGGCAGAGGGCGAAATTGCCGCCACC
>JBGTHI010000096.1:0-7736 GCA_041746295.1 Myxococcaceae bacterium | reverse complement strand
AGCTGATGCGCCCGCAGCTCGTGTTCGACGGCACGGGCCCGCAGCTGATCCGCTGCGGCCTTGAGCTCCGCCCGTTGTCCTTCCAGAAGTCGTAGATGGCTGTAGTCGGCGAGCTCCGGAATCTCTTCCGAAGACGGTAGCTCGAAAGGCGTGGGCCCCACGGCAGGGAGGAGGGCGATGGCACCGCCCCTTTCACCGCCGGCGTCGAGGACCGTCTCGGTAAAAGGAGCGACTGCCGGTGCGCTGCCGACACGCACTCGCAGCCGCCGCTCGGGAGCATCGCCCAGCGGTGCCTGGGCCGGCGGCTCCTCGCCCAGGAACTGGCCCATCCGTCGATCCAGCTCCCGCTCTTGTCGCGCCTCGGCGATGCGCAGGTCCAGCTGCTGAAGTCTCGAGCGCATCTTGTCCTCGGCGTCTCGAAGCGCGTCGGCCTGTTCCATCAGCTCGCGCGGGTCGTCTGATGTCTGTCGCTCGGCGAGCGCTCTCAACGGCTCGCCCCCGAGCTCCGAGGTGACCCAATTGGCTCGCAGCCCCTCCCGCTCTACGCGCAGCGCTTGCATCAGCGTTAAAAGATTCTGTCGCGAGGCGCGATCGAGAGTGGCCTCCCAGCGGGTTTGGAGGGAGTCCAGCCCTATAGAGAGCGCGCCCGACAAACCCGACCGGGCCGCCTCGGCGCGGCCCTCGGCGGTGGAGAGCTCCCGAGCCAGGGTGCTCAAGCGATAGGAGAGCTCCTGATTCCGCCGCAGCCGCTCCTCTAGGCCATCGCGTTCTCCCTGTTGCTTGTTCTGTTCGATCTCCGCGGCCAGTTGGCGGAGCTCTCCCCTGAGGACAGCCTGAACGCCCTGTAGTCGAGCGACCTCGGTTCGGGTCCGGCTCAGCTCACTCCGTGCGGCCTCGAGCCCCGCGAGGTCGGCTTCCGCAGCGAAGGCGGTGAGACCGCCTGCGAGCAGGAGGGCGATTGCGGTGGGAAGAGCACAGAGAGCCACGGTCTATGTGCGAAGCAATGCCGATGCCATCCACGCCGCGAGTCACCTGACGTGGAACATGCCGTTACTTCAACGACGGCCGGTACCGCCGCGTCCAGGGGCAGACCGAACGACGATAAAAATTGGAGCATGCTCTCGATTTTTCACGGCGCTGCTACGCCGCGGATCCGGTTGCAACAGCGGGTGACCACCCAGTCTCAAGGCTCGCGATCTGAGCCTTCCCCCCGGGGGATGAAACCGTACTTCTCGAGCTTGTAATAGAGTGCCGAGGTCTTGATGCCGAGTAGGCGCGCGGTCTCCGTCTTGACCCCGTGCGCCTTGGAATACGCTTGGTCGATCAACTGGCGCTCGAGGTCCTCCAGGATATCGGGCAGCGGGCGGTCCCCGTGCGGGATAGGCAGCATCCCCAGGGTATGCGCGCTGCGTGCGCCCGGCCCGTGCAGAAAAGCGGGCAGGTCGGGCTCGTCGAGCATTTCCGTCTCAGCGAAGACCAGCGCCTGCTCGATCGCATTCTCCAGCTCCCGAACATTGCCGGGCCAGGCGTAGCGACAAAGCGCCCGGATGGCTGCGTCGGTCAGCCCAGCCACTCGGGGATTCACCTTGGCCGCGTACTTGGCCACGAAGTGCCGGGCGAGAAGGCTGACGTCCTCCGGCCGCTCGCGCAAGGGAGGCAGGGTGAGAGGAACGACGTGCAGGCGATAGTAGAGATCCTCCCGAAAGCGGCCCTTGGCGACCTCCGCCTTGAGATCGCGGTTGGTTGCCGAGACCACCCGGACGTCGACCTTCAGGGTCTCCTCGCTGCCAACCCGCTGAACCTCCCTTTCTTGAAGAACCCGCAACAGCTTGGTTTGGATGGTCGGAGAGATCTCCCCGATCTCGTCCAGGAAGACGGTCCCGCGATCCGCCAGCTCGAACCTCCCCAGCTTCCGTTTTACCGCGCCGGTGAAGGAGCCGCGCTCGTGACCAAACAGCTCACTTTCAAGCAATGTCTCCGCCAGAGCGGCGCAATGGACCACCACGAAGGGACCATCGCGGCGAGGCGAAAGGTCGTGGAGCATCCGCGCGGCCAGCTCCTTACCGGTTCCGCTCTCTCCCTGGATCTGCACCGTGGCATCGGCCGCGGCCGCCTTGCGAATCTGGGAGAGCAGCCGGTGCATCGGTTCGCTGTCGCCCACCAAGGAGCCCGCCTTTCGGGCGGCATCCTCCGACATCGCCTTATTGTGCGCCGAGAGCTTTCGGATGTGGTGGCGCGTCGCCGCCAGCTCGAGCGCCTTCTCCACCTTGGCTCGCAGCACCTCTGGCGGGAAGGGCTTGGTCAGGAAGTCCGAGGCCCCCTCTTGCATCGCCAACACCGCATTCTCGATGGTGCCGAAGGCGGTGACCACCAACACCACGGTGTCCGGCTCCGCGGCCTTGACCTGCCGGGTCACCTCGATGCCGTCCATCTCCTCCATCCTGAGGTCGGTGACCACCACCTCGAACGGGCTCTTCTCCATCGCGGCGAGCCCCTCCCTGCCGGAGCGGGCCGCCACCACTTCGAAGCCCTGTTTCTTGAGGGTGACGGCCATGCCCTCGCGCATGCCGTCGTGGTCGTCGATGATCAGAACTCGGGCCATGGTCGGCGTTTAACACCGACTGACTGTAAGCTCTGGCTTTTACGGTCGTTATCAAAAAATAACATAATCCAAGAAACAGAGCCATCCATCCTTCCGAGAATCTAGCTGAACAGGACGGGAGGTCTCTCATGGCGATGAGAGTCGATGGAAGCTCGAGCACTTCGAATGCCGCGGCGGACGCCGCGAAGAAGCGGCAGGCTGAGCAGATCAAGAAGATGATCGAGTACGCGCTGTCCCAGCGCGGGAAGGACTATGTCTACGGCGCCGAAGTGAGGAACGGCGACGCCAACCCGGAAGCCTGGGACTGCTCCGAGCTCGTGGAGCACGCGGTCCGTGCAGCCGGCGGAAGAATCCCGGACGGTTCCAGTGCGCAGAACGGCGCGACGACCCGGATCTCGGTCGAACAAGCGATCAAGACGCCAGGCGCGCTGCTCTTCAGCGACGGCCACGTGGCGATCAGCCTTGGCAATGGCAAAACCATTGAAGCGATGAACTCGCAGAAGGGCGTCACCATCGGGAACGCCACGCCCGGGCGCTTCAGCAGTGGCGGCCTGGTCAAGGACTTCGAGGAGGGTTACGGCAACGTCCCCAAAATCGACCCGAACTCGGTCGAAGCCCAGAGGCCAGACGGAGGTTCGTACAGCGTCAACAGCGGCGCCGACGGTCGTTCGAACGAAGTCGAGGGAGGACTCACCCGCCATTCGGACGACGAGGATAGTTACTCGGCGACGATGTTCCGGATGGCGCTGGCACAAGTGCTCGGCGGGATGAATCAGTCGGACCTCGCCGGACTCTTGGGCATGAGCCTGGAAGCATTGAAGGCGATGACCCCGGCGAAGCTCGAGAAGGCGGTAAAGGCGGCGGAGAAGGAGGGGAAGATCCCCCCGGGCTCGGCCGACAAGATCATCTCCGCGGCCAAGTCGGGTGATGCCTTCAACGTCCCGGCTGGCGATGCCCCGATGACGATTCCGTCCTCCTCCACCGGACCGGCCAGCCCCGCGCCTGTCGCCGGTGTCCCCACGTTCACTGCCGCGCCCTTCAGCACCGCGGCCGGCATCCCCAAAGGCGCCTAGCAAAGGAAATATCCGATGGCTCCCTCCGGCATTCGCAATGACGGCACCACCTCCGGCACCTCGGCCGGAACCACGATGACGGTTCCCCTGCGAGCCGACCTTTTCCAGACGCCCGGTTCGGGCCGGACCTCACCGACATCCACCACTTCGACTTCGACCACGCGGACCACCGGAGAGGCCGCCTCCGCCCGATCGACCGGAAGCGACGGCGACAAAACCGTCAGCCTGTCCTCGGCGAGCGGTCAACGCCGCACCTTGCAGCAGATCGCCGACTCGCAGGGGATGACGGTTGCTCAGCTGCTCGCCGCTCCGGCCAACTCGAGCCTGAGAAACCTGTACGAGAACCAGGTCCAGATGATGCTGGATAAGTACCGTACCTACGAGCACCAGCTGAAGCGCGCCACCAACCGGCCTCTGATGGAGAGCCAGGTCGCGAACGATGTCTCCTGGATTCCGACCGACCGCAACACGGTCCACGTTCCCAGCCGTCGAGCGCCCGATTCCCTGGAACGGCTTCAGGATAACAACGCGGTCGACCGGTCCGAGATCGATGGCCTTGTCTCCAAGGTTTCCGACGAAAAATACCGGGGCGTGGTTCGTCGCGCGCTGGAGTCGACCCATCCGTCGAGCGCCGACGGCGACGAGGGCGTGGACCTCCGCGAGCTCTACTCCCAGGGACAGGATCATCTCCCGCTGGACGCCAAGCTGGCCTCATTCATCTACGGCCAGGAGGGGCTGAGGTTCACCGCCAGCCATCCATGGTCGGTGGGCAGCGTGGCCGCCACCCTCAAGGATCCGGTCGATCTGCAGAAGTTGGATCCCTCCAAAGTAACCGAGAACACCATCAAGCAAGGCATGCTGGTGACCTCGCGCGACAAATCCCGGTTGGAGATCGCGGTTTCCAACGTGGAGACCCGGAAAGATGGCACGAAGGGCGTTCGGGTGGTCTGCCCCGATCGCTCGCAGGGACTCGATCGCAGGGGAATGGTTCGCGAGTTCCGGCCGCTGAGAGAGCTGGAGCTGGCCGGCTATCCCAAAACCGACAGCTCAGCCGGTTGAGCCGGTGCTCCAGAGCTGCTTGTGCAGCTCGTGAAGGTCGTTTGGGGTCGCGACCCGGTACTCGGCGCCGGCCTTTCCGACGTAAGCGAGACCCAGCCGCCGGACCAGCCCCAGGGGGCCGGAGGGGGGGCGTCGCAGCCAGTGATAGCCATCGGGGTCGTCGCTTCCATAGTAGATCTTCACCGAGGCGTAGGGCATCGCTCCACTGTCCCAGAGGTCGGCGAGCAGCAGCCGCGCCTGTTCATCCAGCCGCCTGATCACACCCTTCAGCTTCGCGGGATCGGCCAGGTGCTGCTGGATCATCCCTGAGTAATCCAGCTTTTGAGTCTTCTCAGCGGGCGATCGCTTGGGGGGGCGAATTCCGAGCGAGACAAACACGGCGTGAAGCCACGCGCTGGGCAGGAACGCCAGTAGCGCCGAGAGCGAAGGATGGCTGGGGAGCCGCTGCGACTCCGCCTGCATCCGCAGCATATACTCCTCCGGCAACAAGGGGACCGGCTTCACCCGTTCTCCATCGCCGGTCAGCTTGAGCAGCGGAGGAAGAACCTCGCCCAGCCGCCCATAGTCGTCTTTCCTCAGGGCGACCGTGGGTGCGCTCCGGCGAATCTCCTCGAAGTCGATGTTGACCGCCGCTTCATGCTTCACCACCGCTACGGCAGCTGCGGCGGGCAGCTGGCGAAGCAGCAGGATCCTCGCCCGATCCAGGCTGCGGTAGACCTTTCCCAGCTCTCTGACTTGAAACGGGAGCTCAGTGAGCGAGATCCGCTTCTCAGCGATCATCGCCACGTAGAGCCGGACGTGCGACGCCCCTTCCTGCCAGTCGGCGAGCTGCTCGTGCATCGTGCGCAGCTTCAGCTCGCCGGCGCGGTTGGCGCGCGCCAGCCCCTCTTCAAATGCGTGCATCCGGAGCGTGACCACCTTGACCCGTTCCTCCAGCCAGGCGATCCCGCTCCAATCCGCGAGCCACTCCAGCTCCGGCCACGCCGCCCCCGTCTCAGCCATGGGCCTGAGTCTGCCCAATCGCGGCGGCTGTCTCCAGCCCTTCCGCAGGCAGGGGAACGTGAATCGAGAAGACGGTCTGGCCCTCATGGCGGTGGAGTGCCAGGGCACCTCCATGGGCCTCGACGATCTTACGGGCCAGAGGAAGCCCAAGCCCGCTGCCCTTCTCCCGGGTGGTGAAGAAGGGCTGGAAGATGCGGGCGCGCAGCCCCTCCGGAACGCCTGGCCCCCGGTCTCGTACCTCCCAGGTATAGCGATGACCCTCGCGTCGGCCATTCAGCCAGACCGTCTCGCCCCGAGGGGAGGCCTGGACGGCGTTCTTCACCAGATTGAGCAACGCGGACAGGAAGAGACCGGGATCCAACTCCAGTGTCGCCTCTTCCACGTCGGTGTGAACCGCGACTCCCCGCTGCGAGGCATCGACTTCAAGGAGGGCGACGGCCGAAGCCGCCAGCGTTCTCGCGCTGTGGTGTACAGGGACCACGCGGCTCTCCCGCGCGAAGGCCAGGAAGTCCTCGACCATCTGCTTGATGGTGACAATCTCGGTCTGGATTCGTTTGATGTGACCGTGGCCGTCCCCCAGGGCAGGGTGAGAGGCCAGCTCCTCCGCCAGCAGCCCGGCGAAGAGCTCGATCCCTCCGATTGGGTTCCTCACCTCATGCGCGACGCCCGCCAGCATCATCTGCAGCTGGCGATCGCGATCCTCCAGTGCTTGGCGCATCGACTCCAGCTCCCGCGCCAGGATTCCCACTTCGTACATCGGCTCCACCGGCACCGGTGTGCTCAGATCGCCTCGGCCGATCCGCAGCGCAGCCTGGACCAGCCGGGCCAGCGGAAGTGACAGAGCCCGCGCTAAGAGAACTGCCGCCGCGCCGAGCGCGAGCGTCGCACCCAGCGCGAGCCAGCTGTAGCTCTGGAACATCTGTCGCAGAGGCCTGAAGAACTCGGCGCTTCCCTCCACCCCCACCGCGCCCACCACCCGTTTGCCATCGCGGAGAGGCGCGTAGCCGGTCTTGTAGAACCGCCCGTCGCTCCCCTCGAACAACACCTGCGAGGCGCTGCGCTCTCCGCGCATGACCCTGGCCAGCTCCGAGCGATCCCTGAAGAGCTCCGGCATCTCCGCGCCGACCGGAAGCGAGCCCCCGCTGTCGACGCGAACCCTGAACTCGGTGTCTACGGTGAAGACGCGCCGCAATCCCGCCGCATGGCGCACGCCGTCCAGCGCGCGCAGGGCGTTGCGGTAGGTCCGGGTCCCGGCAACGTCGTCTCCCTCGGAGATGGTGAGGAGCCGCGCGCCGTTCAAGCCCGAAGCGGTCGAAGCCGCGATGGCCGAGAGGCTGCGGCCCAGCTCGTCCTCCACCACATCGCGGGAACGGATATAGGACACCCAGACCACGGCGCCGAAGAAGACCAGCGCTGGCAGGAGGAAGGCGGCCAGGAGGCGAGTCCGGAGCGTGAGCTCCGGCTTCACCGCGCGGGATCCCGGTCCGGGCTCTGAGACAGTCCGCGGTTGCGGCTCAGCTCTACCAGGACGGCACGGATATGGGGCTCGACCTCCACGAACTGGACACCCATCCCCGGTTCCCTCGAGGGATCACCCGGCAAGGAGACGTAGGCGACCTTGCCCTGGACCTCAACCAGCTTGAGGCCGTCTTTCGAGGAGAACTGGAGGAACAGCACAGTTCCCTGGGCCCGCGGCTCGGACGTCCTTAGAAAAAGGCCTCCCGCCGAAAAGTCACGGGCGTACTCGGTTTGGAATTCCTCGAGCCGGTCGTAACGGTACTGCACCAACAGCGGGACCTTCGTCCGGATGTACTTGCGCTTGGACTCCTTACCTTCGGGCGGCCCGGTCACGCGGCGAGTCTAGGGCCTGTCCTCAAATTCGGAGATCCGAAACTGATCAGCGCTGTAAGTTTTCGAGATCGCACCTTTGACTACCGGGTTTTGCCTGGGCGAGGCCGCTGCGAAAACCCGGAGCAATGAGTGTGCGACGACGACTGGAC
>JBGTHI010000095.1:0-2622 GCA_041746295.1 Myxococcaceae bacterium | reverse complement strand
CTGAAGTAGAGTGCACCTTCAACCTCTTGAAGCAATGTCGCCGATTCGCGACGCGCTACGAGAAAACGGCGCGAAACTACGCGGCCGTGGTCGCGATCGGCTGTGCGTTTTTGTGGCTTCGAATTTGAGGACAGGCCCTAGCCTCGTCCTATGACCTCTCCGGCAATCACCGTTGGACGAAGAGCGTTGACTACGGCGATCCATTCGGGCCGGTCGACGCGCCGCAGGTCGCCCTGGGCCCCTCTCGAGAGCTGTTGGTGACGACGGAGGGGAGCTGGGAGCGGGAGGACTTCACGCTTGGCTGCAGCTTCCGCTGGACGGGTTCACGGGTGCTGATCACCAAGCTTCAACGGGTCACCGGAGAGTTGATCGCCCGACGCGAGAGCACGACCCAGTGACTTTCGAGGAGAGTGCGGAGTGCAAGCGGCCGGTGCCTGGCAGCGCGTCGGTGGCCGATCTCGCCGTCCGGGCCTCGGACGGACAGCTCGCACTGGTGGGAGAGCTCAGCGGCACGGTCGACCTGGGCCCAGGTCCCTACACCGTCACTCCGGTGGGAAGCACTCATCCCAACGGGTACCTGCTCTTCTTGGGCCAATAGCGCTCACCCTGCCGGAGCGAAGCGGAAAGGACGTCCGCGCTCCGTTCCGGTGAGTGTGCTCTCCCGCCATTGAAGCGCGCCGCGGGCTGCTGCTGCTCGAAGCGCGCGTCTGCGAAGGCAGACGGGAGGCCGAACACTTGGTACGGCGAGCTTGCGCAGAGATGAGGATAAGCGGGTGCACCGGATGCAAACCTCCGCACCCACTTTCCTCAGTAACCACATGGAGCTAAGCGGGATCGAACCGCTGACCTCCTGAATGCCATTCAGGCGCTCTCCCAGCTGAGCTATAGCCCCTTCTTCTTCTGCTGCGGGCCGACCTCTTATCCCTTCTTGGGCAGTTTGGCCAAGTGGCTTTTTGACGCCGGCAGGCGGGGAGTGCCCTTCCCCAGTTGACGCGCTACCGCCTCCGCCCCCTCCGATAACAGATCGTGAATCTGTGAAGCGTACGCCTTCTGCTCCTGCTCCGCCTTCCGGACCGCGCGGGCCGCCGGCAATGAGCTGTTCGGGAACTTCAGCTGCCCGTTCTTGTAGGCGACCCAGATCACCTCTCCCAACTCCCGGTAGGCCAGGTCCAGCTCCCGCTTGAGGCGAGATGACTCCAACTTGGCGCTCGCCAAGGCCCCCTGCTGCCGCACTGCGACGCGCAACCCCTCGAGCTGCTGCCTGGCCCTCTCCCATCGGGCGGCGATCTGACGGAGCAGCTCTCGTTGGGTGTGGTTGGGGGGCACGTAACCTCAAGGCTTAAGTGTGCCCGGGGCCCCCTGTCAACGCGCTGAGCGTCGGTCTCGCCAAAGAACAAAGAGCGCTGGAATGCGGGCGGTCGGAATCGAACCGACACTCCTTTCGGAACCGGATTTTGAGTCCGGCGCGTCTACCAGTTCCACCACGCCCGCGTACGGCTGCTTTATAGACGAGGCCTCAGCACTGTCAAAGCTCGGCTTGCTCGAACCGGCGTCGGTTGCAGGGGGGGCGGCTGCCCGCTAAAGGAGCCTTCCATGTACAACGCCCTCATCGCCCTTGCCGTCGGCCTGCTGGTGGCCCTCGGCGTCAAGCTGGCCGGCTTTTCCCTCTGGGCCGGGCTGATCCCCGGCACCGTTGCCTTCGTCGGCGTCTTCATCCTCCTGGCTCGCCGCATCGGCCAGAAGATGCAGGTCCTGGTCAGCGCCGCGCAGAAGGAGCTCTCGGTTCAGCCGGTGAATGCCAAGGATCGGCAGCAGCGACTGGAGCGCGGGATCCAGATTCTGGAGAAGGGGCTGGTCTACAAAAACTGGCAGCCATTGGTGGCCTCCGAGATCCACGCCCAGATCGGCATGCTCAAGTACGTCTCCAAGGACCTGGACGGCGCCCAGCAGCACCTGGCCCGAGCCAATCCGCGCAACGCGATGGCACAGGCGATGAGCGGTGCCCTCTACTTTCAGAAGAAGGACCCTCAGAAAATGCGGCGCGCCTTCAACCAAGCCGTTAAGGCTGGGAAGAAGGACCCGCTGGTCTGGGTGGTCTATGCCTGGTGCCTGGGTCAGCTCAAGCAGCGAGACGAGGCGCTCAGCGTCCTGTCACGCGCGGTGGAGGCCAACCCGAACGATTCAAAGCTGAAGGCCAGCCTCACCTCATTGCAGAATGACAAGAAACTTAAAATGAAGGCATACGAGCCCGGTTGGTGGCAGTTCGGCCTCGAGTCCCCACCCATCCAGACGGGCGGACAGCGCAGAGTGCAATTTCAACGGCGATAGCCGAAAGCGGCGCGGTAAATATTTCGGCCCTTCCGTCTCTCTGAGCAGCCGACCGGGCGCAACGTCGCGCATTCCGAGAAGGCTGCAGGAGGCACGTGGCTTGCTCACTGTCAACTCAGCCAATGAACGGAGGGTGTACGGATGGATATGGCCTTGTGCGAAGCCAACGACCAGAGGGAAATGTCAGGGTCATCGGCTATTCACGCACCCGCCGCGCCCATCCGGGGCGCCTGGAGAGGGAGCATCTTCAACGTGGCCAATGTGACGCAGCGTGAAGAAGAGGTTCAGCGGTAC
>JBGTHI010000094.1:0-8592 GCA_041746295.1 Myxococcaceae bacterium | reverse complement strand
CGCCTGGGGACGGGAGCTGGCGGCCTATCCGGCGTCGCGAATCCGACGAGCCGTCCCTTTTCGCGTCACGCTGGCGCAAGGCTCGGGGCCGGTCGAGCTGTTACAGGAGGTGGTTCTCCGCGGTCAGGTTGATCTCCTTGTTCAGGTAGGAGCCGATCGGTTCCAGGCTGTGCGGGTCGACCCCGGACCGGCGCCCAAGGCCGAGGAGCTGGCTCGATGGAGTCGGCCGCTTCTCGACGGATACCGTTTGGCAGGCGCTCGCCTGGTTGGGCCCCGCGGGCGGTTGGCCGTCGGCGCGCTCTTCCTGGGCGACCCGCAACCCACACCGCACTTCTTTGAGTCGGTCTTCGACGACGAACGATTTGTCGCGATCCCGGCGCTTCTTGAGGGAGCAGAGCGCGTGGGGGCGCAGTCCGGAGTGGGTAGCACCGCGGAGGCGCTGCCGCTATAAAGCGGCACCCTATGGCAAACGTGGTGGTGGTCGGAGCGCAGTGGGGTGACGAGGGCAAGGGGAAGGTCGTGGACCTTCTCACCGAGAACGCCGACATCGTGGTGAGATTCCAGGGCGGCAACAACGCGGGCCACACCCTGGTCGTGGGCGGTGAGAAGACGGTCCTCCGTCAAATCCCGTCCGGAATTCTCCACGCCGGCAAGACCTGCGTGGTCGGAAGCGGCGTGGTGATCGACCCGTCGGCCCTGGTGGAGGAGCTGGAGGCGTTGGTGCAGCGAGGGCTGCTCAAGGACGCGTCACAGCTGCGCGTGAGCAGCAAGGCGCACGTGATCTTCCCCTGGCACAAGCTGCTCGACTCCTACCGGGAGAAGGCGCGCGGCGCGGCGGCCATCGGCACCACCGGCCGCGGAATTGGTCCTGCTTATGAAGACAAGGTTGCTCGGCACGGCATCCGGGTGCGAGATCTGTTGAACCCGGAGCGGCTGCACCGCAGGATCTCCGAGCGGATTGTCCCCGTGCTCGAGGAGCTCCGCCACTTGGCCACCACCGCGAAGATGCCGGTGCCGCAGTTGGAGACCCAGCAGATCGCCGCGGAATACGGCGGCTATGCCGCTAAGCTGCGTCCCTACGTCGGCGACGTCTCCCACTTCCTGACCGAGAAAATCCGGAGTGGGTCGCGCGTCCTTTTCGAGGGGGCGCAGGGAACGCTGCTCGACGTCGATCATGGCACCTATCCCTTCGTGACCAGCTCCAACTGCGTCTCCGCCAACGCCGCGATTGGCACCGGGATCGGCCCCCACCTGTTGGGTAGGGTCCTCGGGCTCAGCAAGGCCTACACGACCCGCGTGGGAGGGGGACCCTTTCCGACCGAGCTGACCAACAGCGTAGGGGACAGGCTGCGCAAGGCGGGTGACGAGTTCGGAACCAACACCGGCCGTCCTCGCCGCTGCGGCTGGCTGGATGGTGTGGTGCTTCGCTACGCGGCCCGGGTCAACGGTCTGTGGGGCCTGGCGCTCACCAAGCTGGATGTCCTTTCCGGCTTCGAGGAGGTGAAGCTTTGCACCGCCTACGATCTGGGCGGAACGCGAGTCACCGAGCTGCCCGAGGATGCGGAAGATTTGGAAAAGGTCACGCCGGTCTACGAGACGCTTCGCGGTTGGAAGGAGCCGCTCAGTGGCATACGCGGCTTCGACGCCCTTCCGGAGAATGCCAAGCGGTACGTGCGGCGGGTCGAAGAGCTCTCCGGAGTGAAGGTGGTTTGCGTCTCGGTCGGACCGGACCGGGGTGAAACCATCGTGCTGGAGAATCCGTTCTTGTCGGCGTAGCGCGGCTCGTCTGGAACGCATCCCCTAACGGAGATGCTGCCAGGGCGTCGCACGCTCTCTCCCTCGCTGCTCTGTCCATCCTGCCCCCCGCGGGCAGATACCGCCGTGTGGGTCTGACGTAAGCGTGGTCGAAAACCGTCGGCGGTATCCGACGGTAAATCGCCATGCTTCGGACCTAAAGGGGTTGTTCAGGTCAGCGGGCGGGGGCGATTCCTGTGGCTCGTGCGAGGTCTCACCGCGCCCAGGGCGCGGCTTCGTCGGTGGGCTTCGCCCTCGGGCATCTTTCCCGCGACGACTCCATGTTGGGCACGTGGACCGACGCCTACGAGGGCCCGCTGTTCCGCGGTATCCCCGCGGACATAGCCCGGGATTGGGTCGAGGCCAGCTTGGCATGGGCGAACGGCGAAGCCACCCGCCGATTCCGAGCGCCAGGCCCTGGAGGCGACGCGTTGCTGACAGCCACTGGAACCGGTGAGCTGGTCGGCTTCCCGATCGGCACCGCGCGGACGCTGGTGCCCCTTCTCCTCTCGCGGGGAACGGCCGTCGCGGACCTCACCGCGATCCTCCTCGCGGTCCAGACCCTGCAGGCGAGGCGGTTGGCGCAGATCATTGGGGATCAGCCGGAGGCAACCGTGGCGGAGCTGATCGAGGCCGCGCAATCGGAGGGGTCCAAAGATGACCGGGAAAGCCTGATCGCCCGGGCCGTGGAGATGAGCTTCAATCCCCAACCCGGTCCCCTTCACGCGATCGCGAGACACGCCGGGATGAAGCTGTCCGCGCTTGCCGACCGCCTAGGCCTGGAACCGGAGAGGCTCGTGGAACAGGTCACCGACTTTCGCGAGCGGCTGGGCGTCGAGCTCCATGAGGGCTTGCCTGCGACCTTCCGCGCTCTGGAGCTGTTCCCGGATCTGGCCATGCTCCCGCTGTCGCAGCGACGCCTTCGAATTGGCTCGTCCCAGCTCAGCCACCATCAGACCCGGACCTTGGATTTCATCGCGGAGGGGCTCTCGGATTCGGAGATCGCGATCCGGATGGGACTCACCGTGGACGCGGTCCGAGACAACGTGAGCGACGCATTCTTGCGGGCGATTGGGGACGAAAGCCGAACGGACTGTCTCCGGCGCCGCTTCCAGCCGGAGCCGCTGAGGGCCGATCCCGAGCGGCGCAGCGTTCCCCCTTTCCTGGGATCCGAGCGGTTGGGGGATCTCGAAAGAGCCCTGCTGCTGATGATTCTTCAGGGTGGTTCGGGGAAGGCGATCGAGGCGAAATTCGGAAAGGAGACCACCAGCGATGCCCTGAAGCGCGTCTTCGAACTCGTCTTCATTGACGAGCTCAACCATTTCCGCCGCACGATCGGCGAACAGCTGCGTGCTTCGCGCTCGGCTGTCAGGCTGGAGGCGTACGACCCTTTCGCCGGCCTCATCGGGTAAAGCCCCTCCGGCGTTCACCTGAACGCGCAGGGCCCGCCGGCAGGAGAGGGGTGAGGTAGGGAGCGGATAGCCGCGTACGAGGCGAGGCAAGTTTGAGCGGGGAATGGTACCGCGGCAAGAGGCGGCGCTGGAAGCGTGCGGCCAATCGCCGCGCCTGAGCCATGGTCGACGACCCCTCCAAGGGCGAGCTGGTCCGCTTCGAGACCGGTGAGAGCAGCCTGATGGTGGGCGTGGCGGACGACGGACAGAGCTGGCTTCGGCTCGGGAGCAAGTTGGTGAAGCCGCTCACCCTTCAGCAATATCGCCAAGTCCGCCCGTAAACGAGCGATCATGATTCTCGACCGGCCGGATTGCTCGAGAAGCCGTTGATCTGTTGCCGGAAGCCGATGGTCTTTAGGTTCAGTTCAAGCTGACGGCTCACGGAGGCGACCTGCCCTCCTAATCTTCGCGCCGAAACCGAGCAGCGCCGCAGATCGACCCCATCGACCTCGCCAAGCACAAACATCTAAATTTCTATGTCCGTGCTGATGAGAGGAGGCACCCTGAAGGGGCTTCACCCTCCCAAATTAGCGGCCCCCTGAGCGATGGCCCAGTCACCTCCGGGAACGTACGCGGTCAACGTCGCTCCGGCGCTCAGGGATCCGTGAACCAGGCTCAAGGCTGCGGTGAGGAGGGCTGGGCGTGAGTCGAAGGCCTCTTTGCCTATCAGCACTGAGTCGAATCCACCTAGCTTGACCTCGTTCAGAAGTATTTCGGCGAGCTGCCGCGCATCTTCAAGGACGAATGCCGAGGCCTGGTTATCTCCCTGGAGCGCCGCCCAATCAATCAGGGCGGGAGTGATCTTCTTAGGATCACCGTCGATGGCCTCTCGAACCAGGGACGGGGCCCAACCGCGGGTTAGCAGTTGCTCCGTAAATCGGCGGACGACTGAATCCGGGGTCAACTCGGCCAGGATCGAATGGGTTTCGACCTGACCGAGGGTGTGGTCGACGTGACCAAGCTCCATCGCTGGCTTGGGATATGGAACCACACCCGCGACCACCCCTCCGATCTGTAGGGCAATGAAGTCCTTGCTTGGGAGCGCTCCCAAGGCGTACCGGCCCGCCGCCTCGAGCCCAGACCCGGTGGTAACCCTGACATCTTCACCGAGTTTCTCCGCCACCTTCTGCCCGACCCAATCCTGGTCGAAATCCAGACCCGTTGGAAGTACGACCGCCAAGTCTGAAGGAGGCACAATGCTGGGCAAAATGACACCGAACTCACGAACCCTGGCTAAACTACTATCTGTAAGCACTTGATGGACGAGTGCTACGACTTTCGAGGCCTGTTTCTCAGGGAACAGTTGAGCGGCGTCAGGCGACTCCCATCCTGCTCTGAAGATGATGCTACCCCGCTGCGAGTTATCGGTGATGACCACCAACGCGGAGCTCTTACCAAGCTCGACACCCACATTGAGGGCGGTCGAATGGGAAGGCGTCCAAGGCAGTGAGTGGAGATCAAATGCGTCTACCGGCAATTCGAACGCGGTCGCTCGATAGGTGGTCTCGCCGATCCGAGCCCGGAGTTGCCTCTGCAGAAGGCGCTGACCTCGATTGCCGCGACCAGCCGTAGCCGAGCCGTTCGAAACCGCCATCTCTCCGCCTTATCTCGATCTCGTTCACCCCTGGATGGCGGTGCCCCGACGTGACCTATTGCCATCTCATTTTGAGGAGCAAGATCCGACAAACGTGCGTTCGGATAGCAGCTATAAGCTGTGAAGCTGAGCGCGAGCGCCCCCGTGGAAAGCTGAGAGTCGAGGGACAGCTATTTCACCATCATTTACGAGCTCATCTACGGGGAGAGCCTTGGGGTAGCCTCCCAGGCCAGGGGGCACAGTGCGGCGATGGTGAGCACGGCGGAGGGGCTCTGCTGAAGCCACCGCGCGCCACCGGCTGTCGGGAGGGGTCGGGGTATGGGTCCCCCCGTCGGCGGCTCCGGCAGCGTCCCTCGCGTGAAGCGCAAGGCGAAGGGGGCACCGGTTTCCAGGGCCGCACCGAGCAACGGCCCAAGAGCCTCTCCGTCGGCCGGGGCTGCGATCGAGAGCCCGGGCATCACCCGCAGAAAGGCGAGATCGAAGAGCCCCTGATGGGTCGCACCATCGACACCGACCAGACCGGCCCGATCCACCGCCAGGACGACCGGAAGGCCCGGAAGGTACTGCCTCCGAATGGCTCAGGTTTCGGAGGGTTGGATCGCACGGGCGGGTGAGGTGTTTGCGGAGCAGCTTCGAGAGAGCCACCCTGGCTCACCTTGTTACATCAATTTGCTGGAGGTGCTCGTGTCGGGGTGGCCGAAGATCTACGGCTCCTCACGCCCTCTACCCGCTCCTCCCCCACGCGCTTCAGCGCCTGGGACTTTCCAGTGAGACTCAGTCGACCTCGCAAGTCATTGATTCCCTGGTCGCTGCCATGCAGGCAGATCCCCAGCTTTTTCGTTCGGTCGAGAAGATGACGCTGCCCGGTCGGGATCCATTCCGCCCATGGATCCTGCCAGAGACGGGTACGACGGATCTTTTGAAGACCGTAGGTTAGGAGATGCGTTCTAACTGGCGAGCCCGCACCAAACGCCCACCGCCGCGGCGGCGAGAAAAAAGGCTGCGAGCCAGCCATCGGAAGGGAGCGCTCGCCAATCAGTGGAGTCGCGGACGAGCTCGGCCGGTTCCTCTTCAGATCTAGGGAGCGATAGCGACTCTTTCGCTCCGGCGGAGGCAGGCGGTGCCCGGTACTTGAGGCGCGTGTAGCCAAGGCCTACGACGTCGCCATCCAAGAGCTGGATGGGACCCGCCACCGCCTGACCGTTCAGAGTGACGCCGTTGGGGCCGCCCAGGTCTTCCAACCAGAGAAGCCCATCTCGGTGGCTGAGGCGCGCGTGGCGACGGGAAACCGAGCGATCGCGGAGCCTCACAGCCACGTCCTCTCCTCGTCCCAACTCCCAGGCCCCCCCATCACCTGGTTCAGTTAGGAAGAATGTGCGGCCCAGGTCCCGACCGGTCAGCGCGACCAGCGCAAGGGCGGCTACTCCAAGATCAACCGCTTCTCCTCGTAGTAGGCCGCGGACCAGCTGCGCGGTATGCGTGAAGGGCACGGGCGATGGTTCTGCCGCTCGCAAGGTCAACCAGCTTCCGGGCCCCCAGCTGATCCGCTCTTCCGGAAGCAGCAGACGGCGCCGTCCTGGCAGGAGGTTCTCTCCGTGAACCTGGACCTCCGCACTCACCTCGACGGTCACCGCCCCATCCTCCAGCTCCAATCTCACGCCCCGCGACGGCAGTCCCGCGACGTTCCAGTCATCGTCGGGTCCTCCTCCCAAGTGAAAGGGCCCCGGCGATAAGAGGCGCTGTGCCGGCTGTCCATCCACATAGCCGTCGAGGAGCATCGCAGCGGAGCCAGCAAGATGAGTGCCACCCTCAGCTCCTTAGATCTTCGAGGATCTCCGGATACCACAGCCCTGGCACCGCGATCAGTGTCGCTGGGGACCTACGATCTCGAGAAGACGGCGGGTCGCGATCTCTGGCTCGGCATACGTCTGGTGGACGAGCTCTTCGAGAGCGCTTGCGCTGAGCCGCTGATGCTTTTCCTGTGCCTCCACAGGGAACTAAGATCCTCGGGATGGCCCTTCGCCGAAACTTTCATCGCGCTCCTACTCGGTATGGGGGTCGCCACCAGCTGTTCCGACGAGCTGGCGGGACCGAGAGGTCGAGATCCCGCCTCCCGCCGCCTAACGGCAATTCCTCACCCACCCGAGTACGCGGTCGCGTTCACCGCCACCCCTCCGACGATGGACGGGGTGCTAGACGACGCGGCCTGGAAGCGGGCGGGGCCCACCCGGCTGCGCAACAGCTTCGACGGCGCCGAGCCCCGTCTCAAGACAATCCTGAGAGTCCTCTACGACGGGGAGTTTCTGTATCTCTCCTTCGACTGCGAAGACCCGGACGTCTGGGGAAGCTTCTCGCGCCGCGATGACCCGCTCTACACCCAGGAAGTGGTGGAGCTTTTCGTGGACGCCTACGGCGACGGGCGGGCGTATCAGGAGATCGAGGTCTCCCCGCACAACGTGGTGTTCGACGCCTATTTCCCGGCGCGACGGCAGGGGATGGATCTCAGCTACGACTCGGGGCTCACCTCCGCAGTGACGGTCGACGGCACGATCGATCAACCCGGGGATCGCGACCGCGGCTGGCGGGTGGAGATGAGAATTTCCCTGGCCGCCTTCGCCCCGGTTGTTCCGGTTGAGCAGCGTGCGGGAGCGCGGTGGCGCTTCAACGCCTACCGGTTGGAGCTGCTGGACCGGAAGGTTACCGAGGGACAATCCTTCTCACCGCTGCATCAGGGCGACTTTCACAACCTGCCGCGTTTTGGCGTCCTGCGCTTCGAGCCGCGCTAGGGGCGGCTGCGGATCTGCCAATGGGCATCGGCGCGGGAGCGGGCCGATGGGTCCCCCTCGAACTGCAGGAAGCCCCGAACCTCCAGGGTGTCGATCAGCTCCTCCGCCTCCAGCTCCGAGTAGCGACGGTTCTGCACCAGCACGTCGCGCATCAGCGCCTTGCCGCGCAGGTAGCCCAGCACTTCGCTGGGACCCAGGTGGTTCCGCAGTGCTTCGGCAACTTCTTGAAGATCGAGTCCGTCCGGGATCATCGCGCTCTCAATGATGGGCCGCTCAAGGGCCGCCGGCAAGCGGCTCCGCAATCTGGTCAAGCCCACGTGTGACGAACGTCCGATGACGAACGCTCTTACCGTCGCTGTAGAACTGGACCGCGCCATTCAGGTCGGTGCGAAAGCATTGAGCGCCGACCTCCTGGTAGCGGCTCACCACCTCTGGATTGGGAAAGCCGAAGCGATTGTGTCTGCCCACGCAAAATACCACAAACCGGGGACTTACCTGGCGAAGCAGCCGCGGGGTGGATGAGGTGCGAGAGCCGTGGTGGGGCGCTTTGAGCACGGTCGCCGGTTCGCCCTCCAACTGCGCTTCGCCCTCGGCCTCCAGATCGCCGGGAAGGAGGAACGAAACGGCGCCGTGCTCCAATCGTAGGACTACGCTCCGGTCGTTGACGCTCTTCAGTAGGGTGCGGTCCGTCGGCGGCCCAAGCACCCGCAACCGAGCCTCGCCCACCGTTGTTCCGGGGTGGCCGAGCTCCAGCAACTCCGGCTCCCGGCCCGCTGCGCGCACGACCGCTTCACTCAGGGCGCCTGACTGAGTACCCGCTGCCAACCAGAGCTGTTCGGGTGGCAGTCGCTTGAGCACCGCAACCATGCCCAGGGCATGGTCTGGATGGGGGTGGCTCAGCACCGCTACTTTCAGCCGCCGAATCCCGCTGTCGCGCAGAAACGGCAGCACGATCCGCTCCCCCGGA
>JBGTHI010000093.1:0-2205 GCA_041746295.1 Myxococcaceae bacterium | reverse complement strand
CGAGATGGAGGCGGCAGGCCTGTACGGAGTGGCCGCCGAAAAGGGCGGTCGGGCATTGGCGATCTGCACGGTCTCCGATCACATCCGAACCGGCGAAGCCACCTCATCCGACGAGCGCCAACAAACCTTCAACGAAATGGTCGAAATCGCCCTCGATGCGATAAAGATCGACGTCAAGTCATTTTCCTGAGGAGCGCCGCTCACCACCCACCCGCCCCTGGCCGGGAAACGGCCACGCCCGGCGTCTTTATGAAATCTTAAGGTTTCGTTTCGTCCCCGTTTACCCCATGCAACCTACCTTCAGGTGTCGGTGCGATTGCACCTTCGGCCATTACCTGTAACCAAGGAAGGACGACAGGATTATGAAAGAGAATCAAAAGAACCCAGGGAGGCTGCGTGCTTTGCTGGCAGTGCTGGCCATGCTTGGTGCCACGCTGCCTGTGGGCGCAGCGCCTGCACTTGCCGCCGCTGGCGGGGGGAGCGTTTTCACGCTCTCGAATTCTGCCGCTGGCAACAGCGTGCTGGTGTACGCGCGAGCTAGCGACGGAACGCTGAACCTCGTCGATGAAGTGGCAACCGGCGGCCTGGGCAGCGGTGGCGGATTGGGATCTCAGGGTGCCGTGACGTTGTCAGACGATGGACGCTGGCTGTTGGCAGTAAATGCCGGAAGCGACTCGCTCTCACTGTTCAAAGTAAACGGGACCAATCTCGACTTGCGCGGAGTGGCCGACACTCATGGCGACACACCAATCAGCGTCGACGTCCATGCCGACCTGGCATATGTCGTCAACTCCGGATCTTCTACAATCGAAGGCTTCCGTATCGGATCCAGCGGTCTGACCAGCCTTCCGGGCACGGAGCTTCCACTTTCGGGCGCCAGCGTTGGGCCCGCGCAAATAGAGTTCTCGCCAGACGGCAAGGCTCTGGCAGTTACGGAAAAGGCCACCAACCAGATCGTCACATTCAGGGTCAGCCGCAGCGGCGTGAGTCAGGGTGAGGTCAGCCCCTCGTCGGGCCAGACTCCATTCGGCTTCGAGTTCGACAAGCGCGGGCGGATGGTCGTGTCTGAGGCGTTCGGAGGAGCACCTGGTGCTGGAGTGGTGTCGACCTACAAATTGGGCGGTGGAAGCGCTATCGCTATCGACACCGAAGCAACCACGCAAACCGCGGCTTGCTGGATCGCTATTACGGAGAACGGGTCGTTCGCTTACACCACGAACACGGGTAGCAACTCGGTTTCCTCGTTCCGACTCAATCGAGACGGATCTTTGACCCTGTTAGGCCAGACGTCGGTTGGCGGAGCTCCTACAGACCTCGACTTCTCCGATGGGGATGGCTACATGTACGTGCTCAACTCTGCAGACGACGCGATAACCATTCTCAAGGCGGGTAGTGATGGGTCTTTGACTCTGGTCGATACCGTCACGGGTCTGCCGGCGACAGGTGTGGGACTCGCCTCCTCTTAGACCTGACTACTGCAACGCGCTAGAAGAAGAGCTGTTCTCGCCGGGGCGAGAACAGCTCTTCTCTCGTGCTGCTGATGTCTCCACCTAGGAGACTTGGCGCGCTGGCTGGCAGCTGCTGCACCAATAGGTGACCCGATCGTCTATTCGGCCCTGGCTGATCCTGGTGAGGCACCGGCGGCAGTTCTCCCCGGCGCGACCGTAGACCCAGAGGGCACGACCACGCCCAGGTTGTCCGGTGGTGGTTCGTTCTCCCTTTCCGACGTTTTTCTGGAGGAGGTCGGAAGCGGTGGTGTAGATCCCGGCCAGTTCTTCGTCGGTGACGAATTCGAGTGGTGTCTCGGGGTGTATCCCGCGCAGGAACGCGAGCTCCGATTTGTAAACGTTGCCGATACCGGCCGCGACTCGTTGGTTGAGCAGGACTCGGGCGAGTGAGTCGGTCTCGAAATGCCGTGCCCTGGCTATTACTTTGTCCACAGACCAATCGCCGAGGAGATCGGGTCCAAGTCGGCGGAGTTCCAGGTCGAGCTGCGGCGTCCTCCCCACCTTGACCAGGGGCGCGGAGTAGCAGGCCGCTTTGCCCTCAGAGGTTCCGAGTACAACTTTGGCCGGGCCGCCCACTGATTGTGTGGGACCAAAGACACGCCATCGACCATTCATCTCCAGATGGACATGTAGTGAGTAGCCGCTGTCGAAGTCGACCAGTAGGTTCTTGCCATGAGTGCGGATGCCGTTAGTTGTT
>JBGTHI010000092.1:0-6900 GCA_041746295.1 Myxococcaceae bacterium | reverse complement strand
CTTCGAGCGCGAAGAGCGCTTGGGTCACCTGGCCAACCGACAGATCCAAACGCTGCGCTAGCTCCACCGGGGTGACCGGACCACAGACTTCGAGGTGACCCCGCGCGGCCAGGGCCACCGCTGAGTCTTGGGGGATTGCTTCCTCCCCTGGAAGCGGATCCAGGGGAGGCGAAAGGCTCACTCCGGGAAAGGCGGCGCGCAGATGGCCTACCCGCTCCGTTGCCACGCAGCAAGCGGCCTCCCCGCCTTCCAAGTCGCCTGGCAACGCGCCTCGCGCAACGCGGCCTGAATCTTCTAGGCACTTAAGCCCTTCCCACAGAGAACCTTCGCCGCTCCAGGCCCCCAGCTGCGCCTCCCGGACCCAGACCAATTGCAGCAGGGCATCGTGGATCTCCTCTTCATCCCGCAGCGGCGGTGCCGCATCGGCAACGACCTCTGCGATCGCCCCTTCGTCCAGCGCGCCGAAGGCCGCCGCATCTTCAGGAAGGAGGGTGCGCCGGATCTTCACCGCCCGTGCGCGGCGCTCCTCGAGCGGCGCTTCATCCAGGAAGGTATAGGGCGCGCTGTTGAGGATGTGGTGAGCGAGCGGCGACGGCTCGGGGAGGTCGACCGCCAGGGTCCGCACCTCGCCCTTGCGTATCCGCGCCAACACTTCCTTAAGCCCCTCCACATCGAGCGCCTCGTTGAGGCAGTTGTAGAGCGTTTCATTGACCAGCGGGTGATCCGGCAGCTCGATGTCGCCACCGCCGTGATTGTCCTGACAGCCCACCTGCGCCGGAAAGACCGCCGCCAGGAGATCTTCGGAGCGGCCGCGCTGGATTCGCGGCGGCACCCGGCGACCCCGCGCGAAGCGGGAGAGCGCCAACGCTCGGCTGGCGTTCCAGCGAAAGCGGGTGCCGAACAGCGGCGTCTGTAGAACCGCCTGGGTCAGCACCTCCTCCACCGTCTCCGCACGCAGGAAATCGAAGATGTCGGCCAGGGGGAAGCTGTGCTGCTCCCCGAGCGACAGGAGCACCGCGTCGTCATTGGCCGCCGCTTGCAGCTCGAAGTCGAAGCTGCGGCAGAACTTCTTGCGCAGCGCCAATCCCCACGCCCGGTTGATCCGGCCGCCGAACGGCGCGTGGATAATGAGCTGCATCCCTCCCGCTTCGTCGAAGAACCGCTCCGCCACCACCGTGTTCGCGCTGGGGATCGCCCCCAAAATCCTCTGACAGGTCGAGAGGTACTGCAGCATCGCTCCGCTGGCGCGCGGCGGGAGCCGCAGCTGCTCTCTTAGATATTCGCCGGCGTCGGGCCGTCCGAGGAGCTCCTCCCTGAGGATCGACAGCTGCAGCGACAGCTCGTCGGTGCGCGCCGGCGCCTCTCCTCGCCAGAAGGGGACGTTGGGCGGTTCGCCATGCGCATCCTCCACCCGCACCGAGTCCTGGGTCACCCGCCGGATCCGCCACGAGGTAGAGCCCAGCAGGAAGACATCGCCCGCCGAGCTGTCGATGGCGAAGTCCTCGTCCAGCGCGCCCACGGTCTTTTCCTCCGGCTCGACGATCACCGGATAGGTGAAGGTATCCGGGATGGCGCCGCCGTTGGTGATGGCGGTTAACCGGGCGCCGCGTCGCGCGCGCAGCCTCCGGTTGACCCGGTCCCTGTGCAGGTGCACCCGCGAGCGGCCGCGAGACGTGGCAACCCCATCGGAGAGCATCTGCAGCACCGCTTCGAACTCTTGGCGGGTCAGGTCGCGGTAGGGGTAGGCGCGGGCGCAAAGCGCGTAGAGGGCCTCTTCATCCCAGTCATCGGCAGCGCAGGCGGCGGTGATCTGCTGCGCCAGGATGTCCATCGGCTTGGGCGGCATTGCGATCGCGTCGAGGTGACCCTCGCGGATCGATTTGAGAACCGCGGTGCACTCCACCAGCTCCTCGCGGGTCATTGCGAAGAAGATCCCCTTGGAGATACCGCCATAGTAGTGGCCGGCGCGGCCCACCCGCTGCAGCGCCACTGCGATCGAGCGCGGTGAGCCGAGCTGGCAGACCAGATCCACCGAGCCAATGTCGATGCCCAGCTCCAGCGAGGCGGTTGCGACCATCACTTTGAGCTCGCCGCGCTTGAGCTTGTCCTCCGCGCGGAGCCTCAGCGCGCGCGACATGCTGCCGTGATGGGCGTGGGTCCAGGGGTGGCCCAATCGCTCGCCCAGATCGTGCGCTACCCGCTCAGCCATCTTCCGGGTGTTGGTGAAGATCAGCGTGGTGCGGTGGGTCTCAGTGAGCTGTATTAGCCGGTCGTAGATCTGCCCCCAGGCCTCGTGATCGGCCACCGCGGAGAGCTCCTGATCCGGCGTCTCCACGGTGATGTCCCAGGGGCGTAAAAACCCGATCTCCACCCGATCTCCCGCCGGTGCGCTGCCCAGCAGGAACTGTTCGATCTGCTCGATCGGCTTCTGCGTCGCCGAGAGCCCAACCCGCTGCACCGGGCCCTTGGCCAGATGGGCCAACCGCTCCAAGGAGAGCGCCAGGTGTGAGCCGCGCTTGTCCCGCGCCAGCGCGTGGATCTCGTCCACGATCACCAGCTCCGTCTCGCGCAGCGTTTCGCGCGCCCGAGGCGCGGTGAGATAGAGGTAGAGCGACTCGGGGGTGGTTACCAGGATGTGCGGCGGCCGCTTCACCATTCCGGCCCGCTCCGACTGCGTGGTGTCACCCGTACGGGCGCGTACGCGGATCGGCTGCGGATTGAGCCCGAGCGTGGCGGCGAGCGAGGAGATCTCCTCCAACGGCTTTAGGAGATTCTTCTCCATATCGTGGGTCAATGCCTTGAGCGGCGAGACGTAGACCACTCGGGTGCGGTCCTCGAGGAGACCCTCCAGAGAGAGTCGGAACAGGCGATCGAGCGCGGAGAGAAAGGCGGTGAGCGTCTTGCCGGAGCCGGTGGGCGCGGCGATCAAGCAGTTGCGACCGGCCTGGATCCTGGGCCAGGCGATTATCTGTGGCTCCGAGGGCCGACCGACCTCCCGGGTGAACCAGGCGCGGACCACCGGATGGAACGGGGCGAGCGCGGGGTGCTCGGCCGTTTCGGCTCCTATGAGCGGGCCGAGAGGAAATTCGAGCGAGAGCTGTGGCTTGGCGGACATCTAGGCGGCTGAACATTAGTACAGAGTCCTGACAAAGTCCCGCCCTGGACGACTGAGCCTGCCGCGTCGGATTCCGACGCGCTATGCACACTCGTTCCGAAATCTTCGTCAAAGGACCTCAGACGAGCAGCTCCTTGAACTTCTCGAACGGGCTGGGACCGCCGTCTGCTTTGAGCTTATCCAGGAACTCACAGAGCTCCTTTTCCACTGGCTCGAAGTGTCGCTCGTAGAGGCCGGGGCTCTTCTCGTCGGTCCGGTCGCCGATGAACCGCTCATCCTCGTGGATCACCCGCTTCAGATCCTTAAGGAACTCTTTGGCCGAGGGGTACCCGGCGCTCATCGAGTACATCTCGTAGGCGCCGAAGCCCACCAACTGCCCCGGGATCTTGCTCAGGTTCCTCTCGGCGTTGTCCAGCGTGGCCCGGGTGTTCTCCGCATCGCTGTGGTGGCCCCGAAGCCGGAACTTCCAGAACCGCAGGAAGACAGTCGGCTCGTCGGCCGCGACCCTGTGCACGTAACGGAACATTCCCTTCTGAGCATCCTTCACGCCCGAGCCGGTGGGATCAAGCACCACCTTGTTGAAGGGGTCGAAATAGAGCGAATTCTGCTTCGAGTCGCGCCAGTAGGCATTGGCGGAGAGCGATGGACCGAAGGTCACCGGCACCGTCCGCTCACCGGTATCTTCATTCAGCACGGCAGGGCCGGTGAAATCGGTGATCTTCATCTGGGCGTAGTCCAGCCCCTTGCCTTTGGGCTCGCCCCCCTTGGGTCCGCCGGCCATGACGATGCCCAACTGCTCGAAGTAGCCGAAGATCCCGCCGCGCTTGGTGGGCGCTGCGGTGGTGTTGGGCGCCGGATTGAGCGCATGAAACATCTGCGCAGCCTCGCGAGCGGTGGCTGTACCCACCAGGTCGATGTCCTGCAAAAACTCCATCGCCCGCTCTGCGCTCAGACTGGGATTGCGCTTGTGCTCCCGCAGGAGATCTCGAACCCCGCCCCCCACCAGATAGACCTCGTGCCCGCGATCGCGCAGCCAACGCATGCAATCGATCGCGGTGGCGTTTCCGACGACCTTCTGCTCCAGCGCCGCCACCAAGAACTGACCCACCGCGGGAGGCGGCCTGAGGATCCCGTCGATCTCGAACAGCCCCTCGTAGGCCGTGTGGGGACCTTTGGCCTTACCTGCCCTAGGTTCTACCGAATCGAAGGAGAGCGTCCGCAGCTTCCCGCTCACCTCGATCAGCGGCCGACCCTTGAAGTCGGTGCCGCGAAAAACGCCGTCCACCCGGTTCTTGTCCAGCTTCGCTCGGACCCTCTGACCCAGCGCCACGGGCAACGTAGGCTTGGGCGGCGCCTTCATCTCCTCGGGCGCCACCTTGCGCCACCCGGCAGGGAGGGTGGTGTCCTCTCCTCCGGTGAGCACGTCCAGGCGGGCGTAGGGCGCGAAGCCTCGCCGGGGATCCGGCTCCGCACCGCGGCCTAGGTAGTTGAGCCCCAGGGTGCCGAAGACCGAGCGGCGCGGCGGAACGGAGAAAGGGGGATAGGGAGACGTGCCGGAACAGCCAGGATCCGAACCCTCCACGCCGCGGTCGGCCACCCCGCGCTCGGGAACTGCGCGCCGACGGAGATGGAGCCTCTCGAGCATGGAGGACGGTTCCAGGAGCAGGAGAGCCGCCCGTAACAGGCCCTAACTCAGGGTGTCAAGTGACCGCCGAGTTTCTCAATTCCTGCTATGCCATGATCCCGGAGCAGACCGTGCTGCTGTAGCCCCCTGCACTGCCGACCGAGCCCACTCCCGCGCCCACCGCCTTGAGGCAGCTCAGGAGAACGTTGCTGGTGTTCTCCCCGGAGGTAGAGCGGACATGCACACCCGGGTAGCGGAGCAACCCCGAGGCGCGGCCCGCCACCAGGATCGGATAGTCGGTGATGGTATGGTTCAGCCCCTCCGCGACATCGCTGGTGAAGAGAATGCACGAGTTGTCGAGGAGGTTGCCTGTTCCGTCCGGGGTGGCCTTCAGCCTCTCCAGGAAGTAGGCAAACTGCTGTACGCAGAAGACGACGCAGCGGTGAACGTCGCCTTGCCTGCCAGCGTCGTGGGTAAGGTCATGGATGGTACTGCTGAGCCCCAGGTTGCTCAGGACCGTCCCACCGACCGACCCGGTCAGCTGGATGCTAGCCACCCGGGTCAGGTCGCAGGCCCAGGCTGCCGCCAGCACATCGGCCATCAGCCGGTTGGCGGTCTGAAGCTGCTCGCTCTCGTTCCTATCGCTCACCGCGCCGGGCTTGGTGCAACTGCTGGGGAGCGGCGTGGCGTCGACGATCTGGGATCGGAGCTCGGAGAGGCCGGTGAGGTGCTGATCCAGGCGGGCCCGGTCGGCCGCGCCCAGCCGTGAAGAGAGCCGCTTAGCATCCTCGCGGACGGCATCCAGCACGTTGGCCCGCAACTGGTAGGTCGGATCGGCGGTGTTCGGAGCGGTGAAGTGGGTGAACAGCCGGTTGAAGAGAGCGGCGGGGCTGGCCTCGGGCGGGAGCGGCGAATCCGGACCCCGGTGCGAGATGTAATTGAGGGTCGGTCCCTCGATTGAGGTCACCTGCCTGGAGATCCGAAGCTGCAGCGAGCTGAACCGCGTCCCCTGACCGATGGTGTTGGCGGCGATCTGATCGATGGTGATCCCGCCAAACTTGGAAGCGTAGTTCGCGTTGCCGGGCGCGATCGGGATGATCGGCGTCCCCGACAGCAGGGCGGAGGCGCCCACATGATGCAGGCGCACCGCCGGCACCTTCACGTTGTAGCCGCTCACCACGTTGACGTAGCTCTTCACGTTGGCGAGCGGCGCCAGCTCCTCGGTCAGAGCCCATCCCGCCCCCATGCTGGTGGGAGTCCAGCGATTGCGGATCACGCCGTTGCCGAAGAAATAGGTGGCGAACCGCTTGGGGATCGCCGTTCCGGCTGCGAGCGCAGCGCCGTGCGAATCGAGCATCGCTTCCAGGATGGGCAACGCTACCGCCGCCCCCGTTCCGCGCAGCAGCGCACGCCTGTCGAGAACGAATCGTCTCACCGGAAGGCTCCTCATTCTTCGGCCGTCCCGAAACGGAAGGCGTCGCTTGCCACCATCTCAACCAGCAGCTCCTGCATTTGGAAACCGGTCGCCTCGAAAGCGTGGTGCAGCCGATAGATCGGTTTCGCCTCGCCCTCGGTCTCGACGTGGCCGGTCGCCGAACGGAAGGCGTTGCGGGCCAGACATTCGGTCAGCCGGGGGTCGTTGCGAACCAGCGCACCCAGCTCCCGAGCGTTGCTGAAGGTACCCAGATCCGGAACTTTGCTCGAGGAGTCGATGGTCAAACCCTGGTCGGTAGTCCGGAAGCGGCCAACTGCATCGTAGTTTTCGAGCCCCAGGCCGACGGTGTCGAGCAGCCCGTGGCAACCGGCGCAGGAGGGGTTGGTCTGATGGCCCTGCAGCCGCTGCCGCATGGTGGTGGCCTTGCCACCCGTGTCCGGAAAGACCGTGTTCACGTCAGGGGGAGGCGCTGGCACCGGCTGGCAGAGCAGCCGCTCACGGACGAACTTTCCGCGGTAGGTCGGCGAGGTGCTGGCGGGGTGCGCCTGCAGCGAAAGAAACGAAGCCTGGCCCAGGAAGCCGCCGCGGCCGGTCTCCGGGGGGAGGGCCACGCGGCCGAAACCCTGCGCCGGCGCCCCCTGGACGCCGTAGTGTGCTGCCAGCTCGGCATTGACGTAGGTGTAGTCGGCGTCGAAGAGGCTGCGCATGTCGGCCCCCTCTTCGAAG
>JBGTHI010000091.1:0-5872 GCA_041746295.1 Myxococcaceae bacterium | reverse complement strand
GTTGTAGACGCCGCGGCTGTCGGTGACCGCCTCGCCGATCAGGCTGGCCGAGGTTTCAGCGCCATCTTTGAAGACCTTGAAGAAGCGCAACAGCGCCCCGGGCGCCAGCGTCGGCGCGGTGGCCGTTGGATCGGAGTAGGCGTAGACGCTGCCGGTGAGGGTTCGGCCCTTCTCCAACACATATGGCTCTGGAAGATCGAGCTCGGGCAGCTCGTTGCTGCTCGCGCTCACCTCGACCGCCGGCACCGTCAAGACGCGGACCACGCGGGGTAGAGTGTCGATCGGGATCAACGTCAGCCGATAGACACCCGGGTCCAGCGGCAGGTTGAAAGGCTCTCCGGCAAAGGCAATCACCTCGCCGCCGTCACGGGGCAGCGGGTGGCCGGCGATCGCCTCCACCGGCTCTGCGGTCACCCGGGCCGAGGGAATGGTGCCGTCCGGGAACGAGACCTTTCCTACCACCCGGACCTTATCCGGGCAGATGGGCGCCGCGGTCAGCCCGCTCTCCGAAACCACCGCCGGCGTTTGAAGGATGCCGGCCGAGCTCCGCGCGGGAGGCACGGCCCATAGGGTCAGAGCGGCGGTGTTCTCCCCGGCCAACGACTTGAGCGTGAAGAGGCCGTTGTCGTCGGTCTGGACCGACTGGGTGCGGAACGTGCCTCCGCCCACCGCACGCCCCTCGATGAAGACGGTGGCGCCCGGGATGGCGGTTCCGCGGCGATCCTTCAGGACGCCGGAGACCTGGATCGGTTCACCGAACTCCCCCATCTGGAGGTCGGCCGGAAGCTGGCCGGGCGCCGCGGTGGCTACGAACAGCTTCTCCGGGATCAGCTTGTCCTGCTGCAGCGAGAAGGCGCGAATTCCGATCGGCGCACCGAGCCCGACCGAGGGGTCGACATATAGGGTGAAGGTCGCGTCGCTGCCCTTGGGCGAGGTCCTTTGCGACAGCGGCCGGCGGGTGATCGGATCGACCGCCTGGATCACGATGTTGCCCGGCAGCTTCTCGTCCGTCCTACCGTCCCGGGTGTAGACTAGGCGACCGCTGAGAGCCAAGGCGGCCTCGGGGGGAGCGAGCTGGACGTTGAGCGTGGTATCCTGCCCCGGCTGGATCTGCTGCGCGTCGGCGACGAAGAGAGGGATTGACTCATCCGCGGGAGTGGCGGTCAGGCTGTAGAGGCCGGTGCCCGCGGGGAGGCGGAAGGATCCATTCGCACCCGGTGTCACCTTGGCGCTGAAGCTTCGAGAGATGCCTGGGACATAGCTGCTCTGACCACTCAACGTCAGCGTCACCGCCCCCTGATAGGGCGTTCCCTCGGAGGTGGGGTCCAGGTTGAGGCGAAGGATCGAACCGACCAGCGCCGAGGGCTTCTCGATCACGAAGTCCTCCGCACGGTGAATCTGTGCGCGGAGAAAATCCTGGGGCGCGCGGCTCGCGGAGGTGGTGGGGGTAACCTCCACCGCGACGTTCTCGTCGGCGCTGCCGCAGCCGTCGACGAAGCAGACCTCTCCGCTCCCGCACTGATCGTCCCGTTGGCAGCGGTCGCGACCGGCCAGGCCGTCGCTGTTTCCGCAGCCGATGCCGAACAGCGCGGCGCCGACCATCAGTGACGCCGAGAGGGCGTGAAAGCGCCTCATGGCGAGCACCTCACGCTGACCCGGACGAACCAGGTGTGGGTGTCGACATAGCGCAGGTCCTGAAAGCCGTTTGCGTCCGGCGTGGGCTGAACCGGCGTCCGACCGCGAAGCTCTCCGTCCGCCACCAGGAGCTCCACCGTGTAGTCGCCCGGGGTGCCCAACAGCTCGCCGGGGCTCGCACGGTTGATCCGGAGCGTGGCCAAGGTGGGGCGGGTGACGGTTTGGGAGTCGCCCGGGATCAGCTCCTCCACCGGTCCGGGTGCGGGCGTGGGCGGGGGAATGGGCGTGACGAACCAGCTCACCCGGATGACGTCGGCGAGATCCAGATCGGAGACCTGCGCCGAGAAGACCGCCGGCTGATCACAGGCTTCGTCAACCAGCTCGTAGTAGATGCCGGTCGGCTGGACCGGATCGATCCAGGGAGGACGATTGAAGCTCCCCGGCAAATCGCCAGAAGTCCCATCGTCCTGGGGAAAGACACAGCCTGAGAAACAGATCGCCGAAAGCACCCACCACCCCCACCGCACCGATGAAGCAGGGAGCAAACAGCCTGCCATCGACGGACGCCGAGAGCGTCGTCTTTCCGGGAGCTTCGGTGGCGAAGAGAGGGCTTCCCGGGGTAGGAGCTCCCGCAGCCGCGACAAGAGAGTCACGGTCTAGAGCGCCTTTCCTTCCCCCGAAGCGTCTCCGTCTCCTTCATCGGCCAGGTCGTCGGGCGACCCTCCTGGAATCTCGCCGAGCGCCTGCTTCTCCAGGTGGCGGAAGATGGTCCGGGGGTCGACTCCCAGGTCCTTGGCCGTCTTGGTGCGGTTGCCGCTATTCCGGTCGAGCACCTCGTTGATGTACCGCTTCTGGAACTCCTCCTTCGCCTGGGCCAGGGGGAGGATCGGCTCGAGGGCGTCGGCGTTCAGATCCAGATCCTCGGGAGAGAGCAGCGCGCGATCGGCCAGGACCACCGCCTTCTTGATCCGGTTCTCCAGCTCGCGGATGTTGCCGGGCCAGGCGTATTTCTTGAGTGCGATCGAGGAGGCCGGGGTCAGTCCACGCACCTTGGCGTTGAACTCCTTGGCGTACTTCTGGACGAAGAAGCGGGCCAGCACCACCAGGTCCTCGCCCCGCTCGCGCAGCGGAGGCAGCTTCAGCGTCACCACGTTCAAACGGTAGTAGAGGTCCTCGCGGAAGTTGTTCCTGCGAACTTCTTCCTCGAGGATCTTGTTGGTGGCGGCGACCACCCGAATGTCTACCGGCTCGCCACGCGTGTCGCCAACCTTGGTCACAATTTTGTCCTGGAGCGCGCGTAACAGCTTCACTTGAAGCTGTAGCGGCATCTCACCGATCTCGTCCAGGAAGAGGGTTCCCCCAATCGCCGCCTGGAACTTGCCCAGCTTGGTGGCAATGGCGCCGGTGAAGGCGCCCTTCACATGTCCAAACAGCTCGCTTTCGAGCAGGTTCTCCGGAATCGCGCCGCAGTTGATGGTGACGAACGGCCCCTTGGACCTGGGGCTCCGGCGGTGAATCTCCCGGGCGATCAGCTCCTTGCCGGTGCCGGTCTCACCGGCGATCAGCACTGAAATGTCGGTGGCGGCGATCTTGTCCACTCGGCGGTAGACATCGCGCATTCCGGGGCAGGCGCCCACGATGCCGCCGTAGCGTTGGTCTTCGAGCTGTCGCCGCAGCTCCACGTTGTCCCACTTGAGCTCGTTGACCAGCAGTGCATTCTGAAGCAGCAGAGAGGCCTGGGCGGCGAAGACGGTGAGCATGTCCAGGCTCTTCTCCTGGAAGCGGTTCACCAGCCGGTCGTTGCCTACGTAGATCAGCCCGAAGAGGTCTCCGCGCTGCATCAGCGGCACGCACATGACCGAGAGCAGCTTTAAGTTGACCACCGACTCCGACGCCTTGAACTCCGGATCGTCCAACGCATCATGGAGGATCACCGGGCGCCTGGTCTTCACCACTTTGGCGACAATCGAATCGGAGACCCGCTCCACCGCGTCCTCGATGTTCTCGCGCGAGATGTTCCGCGCGACCTTCACGCGCAGCTGGTCGTTTTCCAAAAGGATCAGGAGCCCCTTGTCGGCGCGGGTGAGCGCCACGACCTCGTCCATCAAGCCCTCCAGCAGGGTCTGGAGGTCATAGCTCTTGAGGAGATGCTCGGAGAAGGTCGCCAGCCGCCTCAGCGAAATCAGGTCCGGATCGGTTTCCGCGGAACCCGAGGGCTCGGTGGGCCACGACGACGAAGGTCGCTCGGGAACCCGCTCCGACGCGAGGGCGAATCGCAGCTCGGAGCCGCCCACGCAGATGGCGTCGTTGGCGGTCAGGATGTGCTCGTCGCGCTTCTTGCCGTTAACCACGAAGGACTGCGCGTGGGTGCCTACCCGGAACTGGCTGCCCTCGGCGATGATGTGCAGCGCATTCTCCGGCACGTCTGGGTCGTCGAGTCGGATGTCGTTGCCCTCCGCTCGCCCAACGCTGGTCACGCGCTTGAGCAGCTCGATCGTGCGGGACTTTCCGTCGGGGGTTCGTAGGGTCAGAGTCGCCATCGTCGGAACCTCAAAAAGTGGAACGAACCTCGACGCCCCCGCCGCCCGCTCCCCCGGTTGCGCCGGCTCCGGACGGACCGAAGGCAAAAGGCGCCACCCGGAGCGAGGGCTGCTCGCCCGGGGCCTCGCCTCCGGCTACGCGCGGGGAGACGGACCGGCCATGGTATCCGATCGCCTCTATCACACCGAAGAGGTAGAGGGCGTAGAAGCCGATGCCCGTGGTGAGCCGCACTGTCTTCCAGGTATCAAGCTTTCCCCGGTCTGCGTCGGCGACGTGCTTGACGGTCACGTCCACCGTTCGGCCCGGCTCGGTCTCCACCGCGAGGGTCTGCTCCTTCACCAGCCCCTCCACGATGAAGAAGGAGGCCAGGCTGGTCGCCGCGAGCGCGGCTTGGGACGCGGCCAACGAGATGCCCAACCGGTTCCGGTGTTGCTGGAACTGTCCGGCTCCGAAGGGGAGGAAGTTGACCCAGAAGGGGCGGTAGGTGGAGCGGAGGGCCACCTCGCGCGAGAGGTCGTCGATCCGCTGCCGCTGGGCATCCAGCTTCTGCTCTGCGAGCCGTTCCTCCTCCTCGCGACCCAGCCGCTCGCGCCTCTCCTCACGCATCTTCTGGAGGGACGGATCGAGCTTCTTTCGGAGGGCGTCGAAGAAGCTGACCGTGGGGGGCGGCACGACGAAGGGATCCAGGCTGTAGTCGGGGTCTATCTTCAGCAGCGAGGTGAACTGTCTCTCCGCCTCGTCCTTCCGCTTCAAGTTGAACGCCGAGACGGCCGCCAGACGGTGAAGCTCTACCTCGTCCTGCTCGAGCAGCGCACCGCGCTCCAGCCGTTCCGTGGCACGGCGCAGGGCCTCCTCGTACTGACCGTGCTCCAATTGCGTGCGCACCGCCGCCAGCTCGCCGTCCGTCAGAGGCTTGGAGGGCGGCGTCTGCGACATCACTCCCAACATCACTCCGGAAACGAGAAGGGCTACCACTGTGCTCATCGAACGAGAAGACTCCCCTCAACACGCAGCGACTCGCCGGGATTGACCTTGATCGTCCTGCGCAGTGTTTCGAAACCCGGGTAGCTCACTTCGTACTCGATCTCGTGCCGCAGCTCCTTCGGTTTATTGGAACGGATTTCAAAAGGGGAGCGTTGGCTCTCTCTCGCGGTCTTGCTCACACCTCGGACCGTGACCCGGGCCTGCTCCGGTTGGAAGTCGAACATCACCTTCGAGGGTTTGAGCCGAGGCGTCAGATAGAACTGATTGGGTCCGCCAAGGCTCACCTCGATTGGCTCGGCCGCGTCGTCGCAGAAGCCGTCGCAGCTCACCGTGATCTGGTGAGGCCCGGGAGGAAGCGACATCGGATGAATCGCCGACGCCTCGTTGCTCAAGGGACCGCCATCTACCCGCACGTAGCCGAAGGGGAAGACGTTGAGGGTCACTGGGACCGGCGCGGCCTCCGGCGAGGAGGCCGAGACCGGATCGGCCTCCCGTGATCTGGACCTGCTCTTTTGCGGGCTCTCCGCCCGCGGAGCCTTGGGCTCCTGAGGGCCTGGAACCGGCAGCTCGGGGACCGCCGGCCGAGATTGCGGCGTTACCGGATAAAGCCCGGAAACGGCGAGGACGGAGTCCTGAGGCTGGGCGGCGCCCCTCTTCCAAACGGCGCCCCCCGCGCCGGCCGCAATCAGCCCCATCGTGCCCGCGGCTGCGC
>JBGTHI010000090.1:0-2234 GCA_041746295.1 Myxococcaceae bacterium | reverse complement strand
TGAGGAGACCGGCGAGCGACGGCGGCTCGGAAATCTCAAGCGGAGCCGGCACCGCGAGCGGCTTGGGAGCGGCCTTCAAGGATGACCCCGCCGGCTTGGCGAGCGGCTTGGCCGGAGCGACGCTCTCCGCCGCCTTCCTTCGGACGCCGCTGCGGACCAGGATGGCGTGGGAACGGCTCTCGTAGTCCTGAAGATACCGCGAGGCCATGTACTCGGCCGGGGTGAGCGCGAGCAGACTGCGCGCGGCGCTGGAGGCGGAGATCTGGCGCATCACTCCCGGGATCTTCGCCTCGTCCAGGTAGATCAGGACATTGCGGCAGAGCACCACGTCGAAGGCGTTCACACCCTTGTCGACGTTGGGATAGTTGTCGGTCACCAGATTCAAGGTGTGGAAGGTCACCAGCCGCTTGACCTCCGGGGCCACCTCCCAGCCGTCGCCGGTCGAGGAGGGGATCACCCCGCCCGCGATCGCCTCGGGCCCCACCTGCCGCCAGGAGCGTCCCCGGTACAGACCGCGACGGGCGATCTCCAACGAGGCCTCGTTCATGTCGGTCGCAATCACCTGGATCTCGAAATCCGGCGCGATCCGCCGAAAGATCATTGCCAGGGTATAGGCCTCCTCGCCGGTGGAGCAGGCGGCAGACCAGAGCCGCAGCCCCTTCGCTCCGCGCCGGCGCTTGGGCTTGAGGATCTGCTCTTCGGCAAGCAGCTCCAGGGACTTGAGCTGCTCCGGAATTCGAAAGAAGTAGGTCTCGCCGATCGACGCGACCTCGCGCATCTTCCGGACCACCGCATCGTTCTCGGGGCCGGTGAGAACCCGCGCCGCCACCTCCGCGATGCTCTCCGCTACGTGGCCAGTCACCAGCTCAGTCGCCGCCTTCACCAGGAGTGACCGGAGCCCTTCCTGGAGTCGAAGGCCGAACCGCATCTCTGCGGCACGGACCACCGGAACGGTGTCTGCTTCGAAGCCCCCCTGGGGGAAGGCGCGCTTGCGAGGCAACGAGGCGGGCTTCGGGTCCATGCTGGGAATCAGGGCTCCTTCCGGTCGTCGAGCTGTTCGAGATCCAAGACTCGGACCAGCGCATCGGGATCCACCACCACCACCGGCACCCCCTCCCCCGTGAGCAGTCCGGCGAAGGGCTGTTTCTTCGAGGCCGCGCCGGCGGCTCCGATCGAGGTGGGGCGAAGCCTTACATTGCGCACCCCTTCCACCTGATTGACCACCATTCCCCAGCGGCGGCGATGGGCCATCACGATCACGATGTACTGCCTGGAGGAGATCTCCACTGGGGGCTGCGCCAGTCCTGTAGCCGGGTCAATCAGCGGGAGGAGGTCTCCGTGGACATCGATCATGCCCAGCGCGCAATCTGGCCAGGAGGGAACCGGGATCGGCGCCACCATCTGAATGATCGCGCTCACCTGATTGGCGGCGAAGGCGAACGGATGGCCGCCGATATCGACCACCACCCAATCCTGCGGTTCTTCAGGGTGCATATTGCCCCCCTTTCCCGAAGCTGTAGGTCTAGACCCTGGGCTCGTCGAGAGAGCCCGAATGCGGGGAGCTGGAATGCGAGTTCGAGGGCCACGTGCCGCCACCGTTCCGGTTCCGATTCTGATCGAGCACCACCGTCAGGAGCTCCCGGGCCAGCTGCCGGAGTTGACGCGTCGTCTCTTCCACCTGCTTGGTGGTTTCCAGCTGGGTACTGCCGGCCTGCGTGGCGTGGGAGATCGACTCGACCATCTGCTCGATCGCCGAGGTCTGCTGGCTGGCCGAGGTCGCGATCTCCTTGCCCACCTGCGCGAACTCCCGCGTCACCTCCACGAACTTGCCGATGCTGTCGCCGGCGCGGGTCGCCAGCTGCTCCGCGTTCTGGACCCGACGCTCCCCTTCGCGCACGTCGCCCACAGCGCGATTGATCGTCGACTGGATCTCTCCGATGATCGCCTTCACCTGCGCCGCGGATCGGTTCGATCCGTCCGCCAGGCTACGCATCTCCTGAGCGACCACCGAGAAGCCGCGGCCCTGGGCGCCGGCACGGGCTGCCTCAATCGCCGCGTTCAGGGCGAGCAGATTGGACCGCTCCGCTAGGAGCGCCACGGTGCTCGCGATGTCGCCGATCGCCGCCGCCCGCTCGGAGAGCGCGCTGATGGTGGTGGCGATGGTGCTCATCTGGTCGCGGACGTCCCGCATGCCGCTGGTCGCTGAGGTCACCGCGTCCTGGCCGACCGCCGCG
>JBGTHI010000089.1:0-15532 GCA_041746295.1 Myxococcaceae bacterium | reverse complement strand
CGTCGGCGCGATCGGCGCGGAAGACTGGACGGCCGGGTGGACCGCCTACCCGGAGAACTGATTCGATGCTCGAGTTGAATAATCAGGTGCCTGACTCGCAGTGATCGCTCCGAACGGCGGGATGCCGGATGGCCTCCACGTAGGTCTCCGGCATCTGGTTGAGATGGCAGAGAGAAGGATCCTGACCCTTGCAGCGTGCGCCTGCTTGTAGGGAATAACCTCTTTCTGTTCGTCCTCTGGAAGACCGGCTAAGAATTGCCTTCATGATCAGCAGCGATCACGGCACGACGGAGCGAGTTCTCGCGGGCGGTGGAGAGATGGGAGCGCTCATGCGCTCCATCGACTGGTCGAAGACCCCGGTTGGTCCTGTGGAGAGCTGGCCACCCGCCCTTCGCACAACGTTGAGCATCCTCCTCACCTCGCAGCATCCCATCTTCATCTACTGGGGGCCCGCGCTCGTTCAGTTCTACAATGACGCCTACCGTCCCATACTCGGCTCGACGAAGCACCCCGCCGCCATGGGGCAGCCCGGGCGGGAATGTTGGAAGGAGATCTGGGACGTCATCGGACCGCTGTTGGACAGGGCTTGGGCTGGCGACGCGACGTACGTCAAGGACGGCCTGCTCGCGCTGGACCGACACGGATTCCTCGAGGAGTGTTACTTCAACTATGCCTACACGCCCATCCGGGACGAGACCGGGGCCGTTGCCGGAATCTTCGTACCTTGCTCGGAGAGCACGGGGCGAATCCTGGGGGAAAGGAGGCTGAGGACCCTCGGCACCTTGAGCGCAAGAGCGAGTGAAGCCAAGGGACCCGACGAGGCCTGTCGCGTCGCTGCGAGTGTCTTGGCCGACGCGCGCTCCGATGTGCCGTTCGCCCTCCTTTATCTCCTGGACGAAGGCGGAGCGACCGCTCACCTCGCCGGTTCCATGGGCATCGAGGCGGGGCATCGCGCCGCGCCCAGCCCCGTGCGCATTCCTGACACTAGCGCGGCCCTTTGGCCTTTCAAGGACGCGCTCGTCGGCACGGTCGACGTGACGCTGGGTGCAATTGGCCCGGTCCTTGACGCACTCGCAGGTGGGCCTTGGCCGGAGAGTCCCAGTCGAGCGGTCGTCATGCCCCTATCGCGAGGGGGCGAAGGGCGTTTGTGGGGCTTCGCCGTCTTCGGCATAAGCCCTCGCCTCATTCTGGACGAAGCCTACCGTGGCTTCCTGCAGCTCGTGGCCCGGCACATCTCCGCCGCCATTCAGAACGCTGACGCCCACGCCGAGGAGCGCCGTCGCGGCGAGAAGCTTGCGGAGCTCGACCAGCTCAAGACCCAGTTCTTCGCAAACGTGAGCCATGAGCTCCGGACGCCACTCGCCCTCATTCTTGGGCCTACGGAGAAGCTCCTGGCCTCACCGGCGCTCTCGACGAGCGAGCGCGAGACCCTGGACTTGATCGACCGCAACGCGCGTCTCCTCCTGAAACAGGTGAACGACCTGCTCGACGTCTCCAAGCTCGAGGCAGGAGAGATGGTGCCTCGATACGTCCACATGGATCTCGCGGCCTGGGGTCGCGTCGTAGCCAGCCACTTTGACGTGCTCGCCCAGGAGAAACGCATCGGCTTCACCGTCGAGGTCCAAGACAACCTCACGGCCCAAGTAGACCCAGACAAGCTGCAACAGATCTTGCTCAACCTTCTCTCGAACGCGTTCAAATTCACCCCTGCCGGCGGGCGGATCCGCTGCACGGTGAGGGACGACGCCGACCGGAGGCTCGTGTTGCTCGAGGTCGGGGACAGCGGTCCGGGGGTTCCAGAAGGGCAACGCGGCGCCGTGTTTGAGCGCTTCCGCCAGCTGGAGGGTGGCTCGACTCGCCGCTTCGGAGGGACCGGGCTGGGCCTGGCGATCGCGCACGACCTCGTCCAGCTCCATCGAGGCCGCATCTCTATCGCCGAGGCCCCTGAGGGTGGCGCGCTCTTCCAGGTTGAGATTCCCGTGCTCGCACCGGCAGGAGTGGAAGTTCACACCACGCGTGCGGAGGCTCTTCGCAGCGACGACTCGGCCCTCGTGACGGTACAACAACTCCGGCCGAGTCGGGAGAGAGAGGCACCGAAGCCGTCTGGAAATGAGCGTGGCGTCATCCTCGTCGTCGAAGACAACCCCGAGATGAACCGATTCATCTCGGAGAGCCTGGCGGGCGAGTACCATGTCACGAGCGCCTTCAATGGACGGGAGGGGCTCCGGAAGGCCGTCGAGCTGGAACCAGACCTCATCCTGAGCGATATCATGATGCCGGAGATGAGTGGAGACGAGCTCGTTCGTGCCATTCGCGAGTACGCGGGGTTGGCGTCGGTCCCCATCCTCCTGCTCACCGCCAAGGCCGATGAGGAGCTGCGGGTACGACTGCTGCGAGAGGGCGCTCAGGACTTCGTGATGAAGCCGTTCAGAGTGGAGGAGCTCCGCGCTCGGGTCGGCAACCTGGTCTCTCTCAAGCGGGCGCGCGGGGTGCTGCAGCACGACCTGGAGCTTCGGCAAGACGACCTCGAGGTTCTGGCCAATGAGATGCGAGTTCGCAAGCGGCGCGCGACATTTCTGGCAGAAGCAAGCAGGCTCCTCGGGGCCTCCCTCGACATGCACGCCACGTTGCAGCGAATCGTGAGGCTTGCGATCCCCACGATGGCTGATTTCTGCATCGTCGATCTCCTCGAGGAGCGCCGAATCAAACGTGTCGCCATTGCCCATGCGGACAGCGTGCAGGAGGCGCTGCTTGTCGAGCTCCAGCAGCGGTTCCCGCCAGATTGGGACTCGCCTCAGCCCGCAGTTCGTGTGCTTCACTCGGGCCGGCCGGAGCTGCTGGAGGACATTACGCCCGCCGTGCTGCTGGATCATACTCGCTCGGGCGACCACGCGGAGTTGATGAGGAGGATCGGCGTCCGCTCACACATGGCCGTCCCACTGATTGCGCGCGGCCAGGTTCTCGGCGCGATCAACCTCGGCATCACCTCGAGCGCGAGACGATACCAGACCGAGGACATCGCCCTCGCTGAAGATCTCGCCAACCGGGCAGCGCTCGCCATCGACAACGCGCGGCTCTACAAGGAAGCCAGGGAGGCCATCGACCTCCGCGATGAGTTCCTCTCCATCGCGTCGCACGAGCTCCGCACACCCCTCACCCCGCTCCAGTTGCTGGTCAAGCTGCTCTTGTCACGGGTCGAGGAGCTTGCAAAAGGACCGACTCCTCGAGCTTGGCTGGAGCAACGTCTGGAGAGGATCGCCCGGCAAGGAAACCGGCTCGAGCGTCTGGTGAAAGAGCTCCTGGACGTCTCGCGCATATCCGGCGGCCATCTACGCGTGGAGCTGGAGCTCGTTGATCTCACCGAGATAGTGCGAGAAGCGGAACAGCGCCTCGAGGAATCGGGTGAGCTGGCACGTTCGGGCTCGAGGCTCGTTGTCGAGCTCGGGGAGAAGGTCATCGGGCATTGGGATCGGATCCGGCTCGAGCAGGTGGTTGAGAACCTCTTGTTGAACGCGCTCAAGTACGGCCAAGCGAATCCAGTCACCGTCAGGGTCAGAGCGTCGGGCTCAACAGCAATTCTCACGATTCAGGACCAGGGAATTGGTATTTCCCCCGAGCATCGAGAACGTATCTTTGGGAAGTTCGAACGGGCCGTCTCGGCTCGCCACTATGGCGGACTGGGGATGGGTCTCTATATCGTGAATCAGGTCGTGCGTGCGCTGGAAGGAACTGTCGAGGTCGAGTCCGCCCCCGAGGTCGGCTCGACATTCATCGTGAAGCTACCCCTCGCAGGTCCTCGCCAAGAACAACTTGGTGGCCAGGGTCTAGGCAGTACGCAGGGTCGCGCATCGCAAGCTCGGCACTGACCTGGGCACAAAAACTGGACGCACTGCTTAAGTCCGGTAGTCGGTGACGGCCTCAACCCCCTCTCGGACGCGGCGCGTAGGAGCGGCTGGAACAGCCGTACGTGTCGCTGCACTTCCTCGGCGCGGACCGCTGCGCTAAGTGAGCACCCAAATGCCACACGCTTTCCGGCCATACACCGCCGTTGACCGGGGCCCGTGCCTCACGCTCTTCGATTCGAACTGTCCCGAGTTCTTCGCGCACAATGAGCGCGCCGACTACGTGGCTTTCCTCGATGCGGTCGGCGCGAAGGCAGTGGGTGGTTCCGGCACTGGGTACACCGTCATCGACGACGGCGAGGCCCTGGTCGGGGCGTATGGAGTGTGTCCAGGCACCACCGCGGACGAGTGCCGGCTGACGTGGATCTTACTGGCTCCGGCGGCGCAAGGGCGCGGACTCGGCCGGGCCATCATGGCTCGCGTCGTGGCAGCAGCCCGCGCACAACGTGCAGCCTGGCTGCGCATTGCTGCCAGCCACAAGTCGGCACCGTTCTTTGCCCGGTTCGGGGCGGTGGTGGCGAGCTCGACACCCAATGGCTGGGGACCCGGCATGCACCGAATAGACATGGACCTGGCCGTCGGCAGGCCCGGAGCCCACTAAGGGCTCGGACTTCAGGGTGCCCTGTTGAGCGTGCACTTCCATAAAGCCATTGGGCGTACGGCAGCCGATCGGCGGGGATGCCGGGACCCGTGTCAGCCACCGCGAACTCCACCTTCCCGTCGAGTACCTGCGCCGCGATCGTGATTCGACCGCCGGAACTTGGAGCAGCCACTGCGCTGCCCGTTTTCGTTCACGCAGGCGCGACCACCCCCGCGCGCCATCACGCCTCAGTTGAGTTGCGGCCGCGGGTCTTCCTCCGCAGGACGAGCCTCGGTCCGATGACGTGGCAGCCGAACAGAGAAGGTTGTTCCCTCGGTGGTTGTGGAGCGGACGGCAATAGAACCACCGTGACCGCGCACAATCTCGTAGCTGATATGCAGCCCGAGCCCGAGCCCCCCACCCTTTGATCCCCCTTCCTCCCTCGCTCTGCGGAATGGGTCGAAGATGAATGGCATCATCTCTGGAGGAATCGGCTCCCCCTGATTGTGTATTTCCAACAACACCTCCTCACCATCGTCACTCACCCTGATGCTGATCGGCGCATCGGGCCTTCCGTACTGAACCGCATTCCCACCCAAGTTGGAGACGACCTGTCCGAGCCGGTCTGCATCCCAGGTGCCATTCAAGTCGCCATGGAATTCGTAGCGGAACCGACCCATCATAGAATGCCGGATCTCCAACTCCTCGATGACCTGGCGGCACACCTTCTCTAGGTTGGTCGCCTCTGGCTTCACTGGGATCCCAGCACCCGTGTGCGTCCGCGTAAAGTCGAGAAGCTGAACGATCATTTCGCGCATCCTCTCCGTGCTCCCGCCGATGCGGCTTGCCAGTTGTCGGCCCTTGTCGTCTAGATGGTGATAGCGCAAGAGCATGTTCACACTCATCGAGATTGCTCCGAGCGGATTTCGGAGGTCGTGTGACACGATTCCAATGAGCCGCTCGCGGAACTCCATTCCACTGCGCAACTCGCGCTCCGACATTTCAAGTTTACGTCGAGCGTCCTCGGCTTCCTCGGCAAGCTCTTGTGAGCGGATCGCCATTAGCGTGAGTCTTTCGTTTGCTGCCCTTAAGTCGCTAAGGAGGTGGCGTCGTGCAGCCGCCGCGGCCGCTCTTTCGCGTGCTTTGACCAAGTCCTCCATCAACCGCAAAGCTTCTTCTCGCGAAAAGGCAGCGTCCTCACGCTCATCCGATGCAACTTCTTCCGATCGAATGACGTGCTCACGGGATAGGATCGCCTTCTCGCGCGCACCCACCGCACGCTCCCGGGCCACAACTGCCTCCCCACGCGCTGCAGCTTTCGGGGAACACTTGTCCCTGCTGATATTTGCCACGTCGAACCCCACTTCGATCTCGGTTAGAGCGACTCGTTACCCAGATGCCGTTTCTTCGGAGTGCTGATTGGCTCCGCATTGCCCGTAAGAATTCCCCTGTAGTCGGTCAGGGCCTCTCCGACGACTATTCCCTCGTCCGTGATTTCGTAAGCAAATAGTTGCCTGTTGTGCTTCTTCGCACGCAATTTGACGACCGCCATAACCTTCTGTAGCGCGCCATCCAGCTCTGTGTACCGCTGAAGAATAATGCCGTCGGTGAGAAATGAAATCCCGTGAGGACTCAATCGCAACTCCATGAACGTATCGCTGATTTCAACCGTCAGCATCACGGTGACGCCCATTTCCGTCAATGCTCCAACCATCCGGTACAGGGACTCACGGAAGTCCTCGCGGAAGGCAGGCGCTAACGCCAACTCAAAGCCAGACAGTGAATCGACCACCACGCGTTTTGCGCCGAGTCGCTTTACGTCACTACGCACCTGCTCTAAAGCTTCGTCCACGGACAGATCGAGCGGACGGATGTACACTAGCTTCACCTGTCCCGCTTTCGTGAGCTCATCAAGCTCTTTCCCACGGGGGCTGGTCCTCAGATAGTCCTGGGGACGTTTCTCGAAAATCGCGATTACCCCAGGCTCGTTCTGTTTGATGCCCTCGACGATGAATTGCGTGGAAAGCACCGTTTTGCCCGAGCCAGACGGTCCAGCGATCATCACGGAGTAACCAGAGGGGATGCCGCCCCCCAACATTTTGTCGAGGCCACTTACTCCTGTGTGCTTGACTGTCTTCTCCGTCGGACCCTCCAGCACGGTTGGTTCTTCGGGATTGGCCAGTCGAGGGAAGACGCGGACACCTTCCTTAGACAATTTGAGAGTATGGACTCCTGGGATCTCTTTCTGCCCGCGTATTTTGTGAATCTGCAGCCTGCGCACAACGGAATTTCGGATCACACTTTGGTAGAGCCAGAACACGCCGTCAGCAACCGTAAATATAGGGTTGGTGCTTGATTCCTGATCAAGATACTCCCCGATGAGAAAGGTGGTCGCTTCGCAACTCGTTAAATGAACTGCGAGCATTTGAACGAAGTTCGAAAGGCTGCTGTCGCGCTCCGTCGACGGAGTCGACTCGCGTAGTACCGATCGGAAGGAGTCTACGAATACCAGGCCAGGGCTCGCTTCTTCGACTTCCCGTTCGATACGCTCCAGCACTTTCTTCAACCCCCCCTCGATGAGATCTCTGCCGAGGTGAATGAAGCGAATGCATTCGCTTACCTTCTCGGGATCGAAGAAGTTGAATTGCTGCTGATAGCGGAGCATCTTGAGGGGCGGCTCGCCAAGAATGGAAAAATAGAGCGCGGGCCGCTCCTTGGTCGCATTGGCGAACATAATCTGATGGGCGAACGTGGTTTTGCCGCAGCCCGGGGCGCCAGCGAGGAGGTTGAATGAGAACTCCGGAAGGCCCCCGCCCAACACGTCGTCCAGGCCGGGGATCCCGGTTGGCAGCTTCGCAATGGTCACAATATCGCTAGTCATGGTGTCCTCCCTAAAGGCGGCTCCTTGGGAAGCGCGTCAGGCCAGGCGTTGCGCAGAAGCCTCCACGTCAAACGTTCCCCAATAAAGGTTGATAGCAAGTCGATAAACGTGCTCATCAGTGCCACGACCATCCCCTCGAGCAGCGCGACCTCTTGTTTCTTGAGGTTCTCGCAGAGGTGGCTTAACACCCTGCGAGGTGGCCCAACTGTTTCCAAACCGCTTAGGGAAGGAAAGGCGGACTTGGTCTTCTTCAAGCTACGGGCGAAGAGCGCATCGAAGCCCGCTTCGCCGATGACCGGAGACACCACCTGCATGAGCGTTTTATGGAGACTCTTCGCTGCAGCTACACCTTTCTCCGAGGTGCAAACTTTACCGCCCGCTTCGGTGGTCAGCAGATGTCTAAGCACTTCCGAGAGGGGACGGCGGGTGGGAGTCAAGGGACTGACCTCTCTGCCCAGGGGCTCTCAGTCGAGCGACCGTGGCCTACGAACCCGAGAACGCTCAGTGCGGAGCTGCAAGAGTCTCTTGGCATGATCGTCGCTGACTGCGGGCTCCCGCCGCTGCTCGGCATATCGGAGAATCACAGGAATCCCCGACTTCAGTCCATCCCCACCAGGGAGGTTCCCAAGGGATACGGCAAACGTTCATTTCCGGAGGATCGCCAAGGCGCATGCATCCGCAGGCTATCGATGGGCTCCAGTGGACGGTCAAACTGGCCCCTCCATTTGTCGCTTTCAGTGCAGACACAACCTGCCTCTTTTCAACAAGATCCGCAACCGGAAACCGCTCTCACGGAGGGCTCCCTGCCGTAAGAGTGGCAACCCTGGCGGAGGTGGCCCGACGGGGTGGGCAGTACTTTCCATCCACCGAAGGGTCGGCACCACGAGTTGGACTGGGAGAAAGAGATAACGGCTCGGCACGCGTCCGCAAGCGTCGAGGGCGTGGAGATCCATTGGGTCGAGGTGGGTGAGGAGACATTGGCGCCTCCCGTGGTCATGCTCCACGGACTCCACGATTGTCATCTCACCTGGAAGGGGGTGGCTTCGTTTTTGGCCCGTGCCAGGCGCGTGCTGATCCCGGACCTCCCGGGGCACGGCCTCTCCGGTCGCCCCGACACGGGGTATGATCTGCCCTGGTACGCGAGGGTGATCGCGGCGTGGATGGAGGCTGCTGGCCTAACCAAGGTCGACCTGGTCGGGCACTCCTTGGGTGGCGGGATCGCCCAGATGCTCCTTCTGGAGTGCCCAGAGCGGATCCGGCGACTCGTGCTCGCCGCCCCCGGGGGCCTTGGGCGCGAGATCACCTCGCTGCTGCGCTTGGCGGCGATCCCACTGGCGGTGGAGCTCTTCGGCCAGCCCTTCTTCAGCCTGGGCACCCGGCTCGCGCTCCAAAGCGTGGTCGCGCCGGAAGACCTCGCCAGTCTCTGCGCGATGAACGCACGCGGCGGTTCGGCGCGCGCCTTCGCCCGAACGGTCCAAGACCTGATCAACTGGCGCGGGCAACGGCGCCGGTTCTCCCAGCGGGTGCACGAGATCCGCGCCCTGCCTCCGATCGCGGTGATCTGGGGAGATCGCGACCGCGTAGTCCCTGTGAAGCACGCCCGAGAGCTGACTGAACTCCTCGACGGTGTCCAGGTCACCGTGTTTGAGGGATGCGGGCACTACCTTCATCACCAGCAGCCGGAGCAGTTCGCTGAGGTGGTGCGCGAGTTCCTCGACACGCCCTCCCCCTCGATGGCGCGGCTTCGGGCGTCCGCCCAGGTGCCGAGGCACGAGCGGTTCAGATTTACCCACCCCTTTCGCCTCTCGCGGAGGATCTGATCGAGCTCCCGATAGACCTTGCGCTGTGCGAACAGCCAGCGCTCGCTGGATCAGCCCGCCCAGATGGCGCAGGCCTCCAGCGAGCTCTCGGGCCGCGGCCGATAGCCCGCGGTATAGGGCGCCTTTGGCCTTCGAAAGTATTGCCATTGGGCCGGGAATCGCGGCCTTCGCCGCAGCACCAGTCAGGACCGAGCGCACCCTTTCCCACCTCTCGCTGCAGCGCCCCTTGTTTGCCTCTCCACCCGGAGGGGTTAAGGTTGAACCTTGCCGCCGGCCGAGGCGCTTGGAGCGATCCCATGAACCAGGTCCGCAGTGTTGTGTTGCTCTCCGCGGCCCTGTTCGCGGCCTTCGCGGCCTGTAAGACCGCTGAGATCGATAGTGGCGATGACTCCGTTCTCGATGCCGGGTCGGACACCAATCCGGATGGTTCGGTTGCTGACCCCAATGCGGACGCCGGATACGTGAGCGATGGCGGCGCGCCGGTTCAGACGCCGGATGGCGGGACCTGCTATACGGCCGCGTGCGCCGGGAAGGTCTACGCCTGCGGCGACTGCCTGGACAACGACGGAGACGGCAAGATCGACTCCACGGATCCGGACTGCCTCGGCCCTTGCCACAATCGGGAGAACAACTTCGATCTGGGCATCCCGGGAGGCGGCCACGGCAACTGCGGCTCGATCGAGTGCTACTACGACTCGAACAGCGGCCGGGGCAACGACGACTGCGTCTACGACCTGCGCTGCGATCCGAAAGCGCCGGATCCCGCCTGCGCCTATTCTTCCACCATCGCGGGTGACACCAGCGCCTGCCCAACTGCTCAATCAGCGACCTGTACCGACGTGTGCGGCTCGCTGACCCCGAACGGCTGCGACTGCTTCGGTTGCTGCAATGTGCCTCTCGCGGGTGGAGGCTCGCGGAACATCTTCCTCGGCTCTCAGGGCATCACCGGCAAGGAGTGCACTCTGGCCAGCGCGGGCGATCCCGCCGCGTGCCGGGAGTGCACGCCCAATCCGAGCTGTATCAAGGGCTGCGGCACCTGCCAGCTCTGCCTCGGCAAGACCACCCTACCCCCCCAGTGTTTGGGCGTTCAGCAGTGCCCCACCGGGAAGCAGGCCTGCGGGCTCGAGGGCCAAGCAAACTGCCCGGCTGGGATGTTCTGCCTCACCGGCTGCTGCATCGCGGTGATCAACTGATTGCCGCCAGCGGGAGGGCTGCCGAGGGATTTCGGCTGCCTCTTCCTGATTGCAAGGAGGCTTTCATCGGTCATCCCCTTGGCCTGCTCGGGGAGGGTTCGAATCATGGAACTGGAAACCAGTCTCGATAGAGTGAGCCGCATGAGAAACCTATCTTGGTCGGGCCCTCTTATTCACTGCGCTCTGCTGGGCACGCTCCTCTCACTGGGCGGCTGCGGCGGTGGAGTCGACTCGGAAGGCCAGGCAAGGCAGGCCTACGCGGGACTGGACAAGTCGATCGGTAAGGCGCTCCAGCTCGGCTTCGATGGCTTCAACGCGGCCAGCAGCGCGAACATCACGCCCCAAGTGGCCGCGGGAGATATTTCTGGGACACTGACTGTCGGCGGGCAGGTGGATCAGGGCGCTTCGGACAACAAAGGCATGCGACTGGTGGTCGCAATGGTCAACTACTCAGATGGAGCGTCTCTGCCTGCCGATGAGGAGCCGGTCGATATCGTCTATCACACCGCCTCCGATGCAGCATTGCTGCCCGCGCTGACTCTGTCGCTGAAAAACATACCCAACGGAACACTGACCGGAACCCTCGTCGGATCCTTTCAGATGGAGGGCGATCTCAAGGGAGAGGTCACGCTCAACCTGACGTTCTCTGGCGCGATCGAGAGCAACGGAGCCGGAGGCACCCGACGCAAGGAAGGAACAACTTCGATCGTTGGCACCGCGACCTCTGGCGGCGACACATTCGACGTCAACGTGACCCGTTGAGCACTTGCGACCGGCCTCTACCCCTTTCCTAAACCGGCTCCTTTCCGACACCAGCCAGGGGAGCGGTAGCGCAGGGACGAGCCGACCCAGCACAGAGTCACCGCGACGGGCTTCGTTGCGTCCATCCGGTACAGGCGTACCTCGATCTAACAGGGCATCCGGAGAGGGCAGCCGAAGCCGCCGAACAGCTCCGATCAAAATTCATGAACTGGAAGCAAGATGGCTGACAAAGTCCGAAATTACAGCTCCGGAGTGGAAGCCGTTGCCGCGAAACTCCGACCCCTTCTCAATGAGCCGGACGCCCAGAAGTCCCTCGCCATTCTCCGGCGCGATTTCCTCGACCCTGACATGGTCGGTCCGAGCCGCGTGGCAGGGTGCCCGTGCCAACGGACGGCCTTGAGGATCTCCAGCTCCAGTGTGCCGAGGCGATCGTAACGAGCGAATCGCATCAGGTCACGCCAGAGGAGCACGCGGGTCTCTCTGGGATCTGGCGCCTTGATACTCTCCTCCTCCATCCAGGAGACCAGATCGTGGGCGTAGGCTCGGAGCTCGAGTGTAGGAGCCAGTCTCCACGCTCCAGCGGTGGGCGCTTCCAGGGTGCTTGCCGCGACATCCACCTTGGAGGACCACAGCTCGAAGTCGGCCACCTCCCACAACCAGGCGATGTCCTCTCCCAGCCACCCGCTAGACTTGATGAGCTCGGGGACCCGTTTCGATTCGAGCTGCCTCGAGCCGATCCTCCATCATTCGGCTCATGCACAAGGCGCCGGAGATCGATCGGTTACAAACCAAGTCTCGACTCGGCCTCCTCCCCGCCATCGCTCGCGCAGCCGGGCAATGCCTCTGGCACCTGAGCGACTCCGACGGTCCTCGCTCACAAGGAATCCCCCCTTGCCAAAGGAAATGCCTTCAGATCATCTCCGAGCCATCGAGGAGGCTGTGGGGTGCGTCGCTGGAGGCGCTCGCTTCGAAGACATTCAGCGCTCCCAGCCGCATGTGGGCCGCAGAACCCTACAGGGTCGAATCAGCAGACTCGTTCGGGACGGCCGGCTCACTCAAACCGGAGAGCGAAAGGGAACTCGTTACTTCCTCCCTGCCCCCCAACAGGTACAACCCAGCTCGCTACCTCCGCCTGCTGCGGACCAGATCCCGATCTCCATCGAAGGAAAGAAGGTCCGTGATCTGGTCTCGCGTCCGCTCACCGAGCGCACGCCGGTAGGCTACAATCGCCACTTCCTCGACAGCTACCGCCCAAACAAAACAGCCTATCTGAGCGAACAGCAGCGAGCAGAACTCTGGAGCGCTGGAATGGCTCCGGCCCAGGAGGGTCCGGCCGGCACCTATGCACGTCAGATCCTCGAACGGCTCCTGATCGACCTGGCATTCAATTCCAGCCGACTCGAGGGCAATACCTATTCACTCCTTGAGACCCAGCGGTTGATCGCGCTCGGGTACGAGGCAAGACGCCCAACTTCGGCCTCTACATGGCAGGCATGAATGAGGTGAGGCCAGCGCTACCCGGCGAGGAGGATCAAAAGGCAAAGCCCAAAGCGGAAGTGGACCCTTCGGCACACTGACTATTGCCCTCGGCCGAGCATGAAGAGGTCTAACGCCGCTGCGTCTTCCATCCGTAGCGCGTTAGACCTCGTGGTTTGTAGACCCCGAGGACCTGCACGACCAGCAACACCACCAGGCCGCCTATGGCATGAATCAGCGGTCTGCTCCCCCCCCCGCAAGTCAGGCATCGAGGAGGCCGGATCTGCCGCCACGCGGGCCAGTCGGTTGATTGGTCCCAGCTGAATCAACAAAACCACAACGGCCAGGATGGTGAGCAGAAGCTTGATGAGCACCCAATAGTGTCGAAACAAACCCCAGCTCGTTCCCAGCGATGACACAAGCCCGCTCAGGAGAGAGATGCAAGCCAACGGCGCTATGCCGTATGAAGCCACCAATGCCATTGCGAGATAGGCCGCTCGTACCATAGGCACGTCGGGGCTAGTCACAGCGGTGATAGCCAGGGGCAGGAACGCAGCGACGGTGCCAAGCCATCCCACAGAAAAGGTCAGATGAGCGACCAGCGAGATCTTGCGGAGGCGCGGCGTCATCGTCATGAAGGATTGCTCGCAGAGCGAGCCGGGGCTCTGGGCCCATCAGCCCCGTGGAAGGAGTGACAGCCATGTCCCCCACCGATGTGGCGGGTGATGAGCAACACCCCAGCGAGGACAAGAACGACCACCCCAAAGATCTTTACCCAGCGGGGTGTTCCTGGGTACCTAGGCGATTCAGCCATGTTCCTGCCCTTCTGTATCCAGTCTGACGAGGTGCTCCCGCGGAGACCATTTTACGATACACGATGTCTATGTCGATTCCAAGTGTCTTGATAAACCGCTTGCTATAGTGGACCGATGCCACGGCTTTGGAATGAGACCATTGAGGCGCACCGCAGGGACGTAAGGGAAGCCATCTTGGAGACCGCGGCATCGCTGACAGCCAAGCAGGGGCTGCGGTCTGTGACGATGTCCCAGATCGCTGAGGATGCGGGCATCGGACGCGCGACGCTCTACAAGTACTTCCCGGATGTGGAGGCTATCCTGGTCGCTTGGCACGAGAAGCAGGTCGCAGGGCACCTCCGACATCTGGCCGAGCTCCAAAATCAGTCTGGCAATGCTGCTGATCGGCTCTTGGCGGTTCTGGAGGCATACGCACTGATTCAGTTCGAGAACCACGGAACTGAACTCGCGGCCTTGCTGCATCGAGGGGAGCATGTGGCGCGGGCGCAGCACCACCTCCGAGATTTCATCCGGACACTCGTGATGGAGGGGGCAGAGGCCGGAGACCTCCGAGATGATATCGCTCCCGATGAACTCTCAAACTACTGCCTCCATGCTGTCACAGCGGCGAGCAGTCTACCGTCGAAAGCTGCGGTACGCCGGCTCGTCAAGGTCACCCTGGCCGGCTTGCGTCCTGGCCCCTGACTATTCTGACCAGAAGAACCTATGCCGCTGAAAGTTGCCCTGCGTGCTAGCCGTTGCGTACAGCAGGGCTCGTGTTGCCCTTGTCGAGGAAGGTGACGTCGTGCAGCGCGAGGTAGCGAGCCTTGAGCTTCTTCCGGACAGGGTCAAAGTTGAAGTCGAAGGCGTCGATGGTGTTGACCTCGGGGAAGCGAGCGCCTTTTACCCTGGCCGAGATGGAGCTTCGCAGCCGGCTGGCCTTTTCCTCGTCGCACAGGCGACTCACGACGTCGCAGGCGGGGAGGTTCTCCTGGGCAGCCTTCTCGATCAGCTCACGCAAGGTGCCGGCCATTCCGGGCAAGCGAAGCCACTTCAGCTTTGCCAATATCATTTCGATTTGGTCGTCTCGTTTCATCCGCTGAGTTCCTCGGCGCCCGAGTCGGGGGAAGCCCCATTGTCGGGATTCGATCCGAGCGCGTCGTATCGAGATAGGTCCGGCTCTGGGAGCGAGGCGTTATCGAGCTCTGGTTGACCGAGCTTCAGCGGCAACGCACCGGGGACGAGGCCCTTTTTCTGTCGAAGGACGTACTCGACGTAGTCGGCGCCGACATGGCCACTCGCCATCACCTCGGCCATCGCCTCGGCCGTTTGTGTCGGCCCAAACACCTCGGCAAAGAAGACGAGCCGGAACCTTTCGCGGTACAACGACTTCGTCCCGGCGGTCGCCACCTTGAAATACTGGGTTGCCACCTCGCCCATTCGCTCCAGCACGGGCGGTAAGCCGTCTCGGCGCGCGCCAGGCTTCATCACGAGCGCCGCCTCGCGGTGCTCGGGCGCCTCGATGTCTTCGCCGGCCGCCCAGCAACGCCGGTGCCGAGCCACCGGCTTCGTCCCGAGCCAGATGTTCACCCAGTCATCATCAGCGCGGATCACCACCGGTTGGCACAGCAGCGCCGGAGGCACCGAATAAGTGTTTCTGTCGAAGCGCACTCGGAAGGACTTCGTTACCGTCTGACCCTCGACCTGATCCGTATCGAAGTCCGCGTTGGGCAGCGGATTCAAGGCCGCCTTCTCGGTGTGCTCGAAGACGAGGGCTGGCACCTTGCCCGTCACTTCGTGCACGCGGTTATTGGCGAAATCGTCGCGCCAGCGCTGCCGGCCAAGCCAACAGCCATAGCAGCCGCAGGAATCGGCGTCGGCGCGCTGCCGTCATTTCGTCCGAGAGCAGCCCGACGAAAGACAGCTCCACATGCCGCTCGCGCCCCTCGGCACTCAGGCGCATCGTCAAAGGTCGGGTCCGTTTCGTCATCCGCGGACCTCTCTGCCGCCCCCGTCAATTTCTCGGAAGATTGATCCGCCACGCGCGCCTGATTCCGCGCCCTTCGCTCGCGCTCCGCCTCGCGGTGCTCCTCGCGACCCTCCGGCGATTGTCGATGCCGGCGC
>JBGTHI010000088.1:0-18885 GCA_041746295.1 Myxococcaceae bacterium | reverse complement strand
TGCCGTGACCTGAGACCTCCCCTCGCGCGTCCTTGTCCGCCGTGCGGACGGTGGCTCGCCCCGCCAGAGCGTCGGTCAACTGGCCCCGGTTGTAGATCACCCCGACGCCGCCCGGTCCGGCGGTCTCGCCGGCGGTCGCGGTCAGGAAGTGATCCCAGATCGCGCGGAGACGGGAGGTGCCGTCGGGGTTCACGAAGGCGCCATGCCGCCAGTCGATGCCGCTGTCGATCACGCCGACGATCACTCCGGCTCCCTTGCGGGCAGGGCTTCCGGTGTGGAGCGCCTTGGCGTGGATCTCGGGGAGGCTGTAGTTGAGCAGCGGCCCCATCCGCCGCGGCCCTTCCACCTGAACCACGTGCTCCAGCTGAGCCAGCGCCCGGACCCGCTCCAGCGCGATCACGCCAGTTACGATCCGGTAGCCCTTCTTCCGGTGCTCCAGCACAGAGCGGGGCTCAAAGCCGATCGCGGTCAGCTCCGACAGCGGGCCGGTGGTCTCCACCACTACTTCGATGCGGGCGGCGGGTGAGTCTGCGGGCGCTTCCCCTCTCGAGAGATCGGCGAGGCGATGGCGCAGCTCTGGCGACAGCTTCTGATTCATGACGCTTCCCCCCGGCGATCGTCACGACGGCCTCGACAGCGGCGCGCATGCTCTTCAGCCGCTCCCGGAAGATCAATCGCTTCGTGCTGGCCGAGGCGAATCAGTTCTCGAATGTTGGGAACACCACGATTGGGTCTGTCATCTGCAGCGGGGGCGGCTGGCGGGGTGCTGGAGGAGGTACTCTGCCCGTTCGGTCCCTTCGGCCAGTTGGACGCCGAAGGTGAGCGTGACACCGTTCTCGCATCGGGCGGTGCTGTTCACCGCGGCGGGAAGGCCAATGCCATCCGCGCCCCCGGAGGTGACGGGCCGCGCTCCAACCATGGCGACAGGAGTTCCCAGAGGAGCAGGGCGCCGGGCGATCGGCACGACTGTACGAAACCCCTGCGAAAAGCGCGGTGTTTCGTACAGTCGAAGCGCGGGCTGCGAGAGGATGCCGTCCATCCGAGGCACTACCCTGCCCGATTGGTGGCTCCGGTGGCCAGAGCTCCGACTCGATCAGAGCACTTCAGGCGCGACAGCTCGCTTTGCGGTGAGCGAGCTCCCCGCCGATGCGGCGCTGACGCAGGCCACCGCCGTCCATTGCAGTCCCGACAGCCGCTCATGCAAAAACAGGCTGCCCATCAGCGCGGCGACCGCCGGCTCAAGGCTCATCAGGATGCCGAAGGTGTGGTGGGGAAGCACCCGGAGCGCGGTCATCTCCAGATAGTACGGAAGGGCGCTGGAGAGCACCGCCACCCCGAGCCCCTTTGCCAAGATGGCGGGGGTCACAGGTGCCGAGACCAGGTGGGGGAAGCAAAAGGGCAGCAGCGCGAGCGCGGCGACCGCCATTCCCACTGCGACGCCTTCCCCATGCGGCAACCTTCGTGAAACCTGGGAGCCAATCACGATGTACGCGGCCCAGCAGCCCCCCGCCCCCAGCGCCAGGGCGATGCCCCAGGGGTCGAGCGCATCGTCATTTCCGGCAACGCTCCAGGGCGCGAGAAGGGCGATGCCCGCGCCGGCCAGGATCACCCAGAAAAAGTCCTTGGGGCCGCGGGAGCCGAGCACCGCCAATGCCAGCGGCCCCAGGAACTCCAGCGTCACCGCGAGACCCAGCGGGATGCGCGCCATCGCCAGGTAGATGCAGATGTTCATCGTGCCCAGGGTGACGCCATAGGGAACGACGGCCGCCCACTGCGTCCGGGTGAGTCGGGTGAAGGCCGGTCGGACGATCGCGATCAACACCAGGGCCGCGAATAGTGTGCGGAAGCTGACCACGCCTTCCGGCCCAAGCGTCGGAAACAGTCCCTTGGCCAATGCAGCTCCACCCTGAATTGAAACGATTGCAGTGAGCACCGCGGGGATCGGCGGCAGAAAACGGGCGACTCCTTTGGCTCCATGTCTCACGAGGGCATCTCTTAAGTCTGCTACGCACCAAGGTTGGATTCGTTGCATGTGCCGGTGCAGGTGACATCGTGCCCGCCGGTACCGGTGGATTCCCCGAGAAGTCGTCGAGAGCCTATGCGGGAGGTGGCTCCTCCGTTACCCTATCCCCGAGGTCGAGCCGCAACAGCCAATCAGGGGAACATGTCCCTCCCCCAAGACTGAGTTATAGGTGCCAATCCCTATGGTAGACCTGATCCAAGTCACCCTCCCCGACGGCAGCCGCAAGGAGGCGCTTCGGGGCACACTGATTCGAGACTTCGTTCGCGAGTCGATCGGCCCCGGTTTGGCCAAGGCGGCCATTTTCGCCAAGTTACGTGAACAGGAAGTCGATCTCTCCCATCCGCTCACCGAAGACGTCAGCTTGCAGATCTTCACCCAGAAGTCGCCCGAGGCGTTGGAGGTAGCCCGGCATGACGCAGCGCACGTGGTGGCCAGCGCGGTGCAGCGACTCTACCCGGGAACCCAGGTCACCATAGGCCCGACCATCGACGGCGGCTTCTACTACGATTTCTACCGCGAAAAGCCGTTCATCCCAGACGAGCTGGCGGCGATTGAGGCAGAGGCCAATAAGGAGATCGCCCAGGATCTGCCTTTCGTTCGAACCGAGGTCGCGGTGGACGACGCGATCAAGCTGTTTGAAGGGAAGGGCGAGAGCTTCAAGGTCGAGATCGTCAAGGACATCGTCGCCCGGGGTGCCAAGACGCTCACGCTCTATTCACACGGCGACTGGGTCGACTTCTGCCTGGGGCCCCACGGCCCCTCGACGGGCAAGGTCGGCGTGATCAAGATCCTGTCATCGAGCGGCGCCTACTGGCGAGGTGACCACCGCAATCCGATGCTCCAGCGGATCTACGGCACTGCCTTCTTCGACAAGAAGTCACTGGACGCCTACCTGCATCAGCAGGAAGAGGCCAAAAAGCGCGACCATCGCAAACTCGGTAAAGAGCTGGAGCTGTTCCACTTCCATCCCTTCGCACCCGGCTCCGCCTTTTGGACCCCCAAGGGGACCGCGCTCTACCAGACGCTGTCCCAGTACATGCGCAAGTTGGCGCTGGAGCGCGGCTATGTGGAGATCAAGACTCCGTTGCTCTTCAATAAGGGGCTTTGGGAGATCTCCGGCCACTGGGGAAAATTCAAGGAGGAGATGTTCCTGGTGCTCGATTCTGAGTCGGGCGAGCACGACTTCTCCCTCAAGCCGATGAACTGCCCGTCACACCACCTGTACTTTGGCTTCACCAAACACAGCTATCGCGATCTGCCCCTACGGCTGCACACCCAGGATGTGCTCCACCGCAACGAGGCGTCGGGAACGCTGGGAGGCCTCACCCGCGTTCGCCAGTTCGCGCAAGATGACGCGCACATCTACTGCACCGAAGACCAGGTCACGGGCGAAGTGAAGCGGTTCGTGGAGTTTCTGGACCACGTCTACAATGCGATGGGGCTTAGCTACTTAGTGAAGTTCTCCACCCGTCCCGAGAAGCGGTTGGGCGACGACGAATTGTGGGACCGCGCCGAAGGGTCGCTGCGTGCGGCGCTGGAGGAGCTGAAACTGCCTTACGAGCTCTGCCCAGGCGATGGCGCTTTCTACGGTCCCAAGATCGACTTCCACGTCTCCGACAGCATCGGCCGGACCTGGCAGTTGGGGACGATGCAATATGACCCAGTGGCGGCGGAGCGGTTCGAGCTCTCGTACGTCGGCGAGGACAACGCCGAGCACAAGCCGATCGTCTTGCACCGCGCCATCTATGGTTCCTTCGAGCGGTTCGTCGGATTGTTGATCGAGCACTTCGCCGGGGCCTTCCCTTTGTGGTTGGCGCCAATCCAAATCTCGATTGTCACCGTGGCCGATCGACAGATGGACTACGCCCGGCAGGTTCGCGACGAGCTCAAGTCTGCCGGCTACCGGGTCGAGCTGGACGAGCGAAGCGCCAGCATGAACGCGCGGATCCGCGAGTACCAGATGCAGAAGATCCCGCTCACCCTGGTGATCGGCGATCGGGAAGTAGAGCAGGGAGGCGTCTCTCCCCGCCGCTACGGGGGGGAGGATCTCAAGTTCATGACCCGGGAGCAGCTCCGGGCCCTGCTGGACAAGGAAGCGGCTTGGCCTTGACTCTCTTGAAAAGGGAGACCATTTTCGCTCGCCTTTCCGTCCATTTGATGGGTATGGGGCAGGCCGGCATCTGCCGGCCCTTGAGGAGGTAGTTTCACATCGTTCGCGATCAAAGAACCAATCGACGCATCCGAGCGCGCGAAGTGCGCGTGGTGGGTGCCGAGGGCGAGCAGCTCGGCGTCCTCACGATCGAAGCAGCCCTGTCGAAGGCCGGTGAGTTGGGGATGGACCTGGTCGAGGTCAACCCGATGGCCAAGCCGCCGGTCTGCAAGATCATGGACTACGGCAAGTTCAAGTACGAGGAGAAGAAGAAAGCTTCGGACGCCAAGCGCAAGCAGATCGTGGTCCACCTCAAGGAGGTGAAGCTCCGGCCCAAGACCGAAGATCACGACTACGACTTTAAGGTTCGCAACGTGAAGCGCTTCCTCGAAGAGGGGAACAAGGCGCGCATCACGATCATGTTCCGCGGCCGTGAGATCACCCACAAGGAGCTGGGACAAAAGCTCCTGGATGACGTGGTCAAGGACGTGAAGGACATCGGGGTGATCGAGCAGCATCCGCGGATGGAAGGCCGTCAGATGTTCATGATCCTGGCCCCCACCGCTCGAATTCTCCAGAGAGTTCGAGACGAGGTCCGGCGGCAGGCGGCGGCGGCTGCTGCTGCTCATAACGGTCCTCCGCCTCAGGCTAAGAAAGAGGGCGAAGGGGCCAAACCGGCGGTCGCTGCGGCGGCCGCCTCGCCCGAGGGAACAAAACCCCTGCTGCAAGATCAAGCCGCTCCTGCCGTCTCTAAGCGTCCGGTCGAAGGCTGAATAGGCCACGGGGCTGGCTGTTGACATTCGACGTAAAACCGCTATTAACCCCGCCTGTTTCGGAGCCTGGGGGCCCCTGGGAGTTTACGGATGGCGAAGTACAAGCTGAAGACGAGAAGCGGCGCGAAGAAACGCTTTCAGGTCAAGAAGTCCGGCCTGGTGAAGCATGATAAGGCGAACGCCCGCCACCTCTTTACTCACGGCAAGACGCCCGGCTCCAAGCTGACCAATCGCGGTCGGTCCTTCCTCCGGAAGATGGACGCCAAGAAGGTCACACAAGAACTGTTCCCTTACGGGGCCACCACCAAGTAGCCACGTAGCAAGGCAGGAGTCGTCCCATGCGGGTCAAAAAAGGATTCAAGGCGCGTCGTCGGCGCAATCGCGTGCTGAAGCTGGCCAAGGGTTTCCGTGGCCGTCGCAAGAATTGCTATCGCCGTGCGAATCAGGCGGTGGAGCGGGCACTGGACTTCGCCAGCCGCGACCGCGCTGCCCGGAAGCGCGAGTTCCGTGCGCTCTGGATCGTGCGGATCAACGCCGCCGCGCGTGAGGCTGGGCTGTCCTACTCCAAGCTGATTGCCGGGTTGGCCAAGGCCAAGGTGCAGGTCGACCGGAAGATTCTTGCGGACCTCGCCGTACGCGATCCGCAGGGCTTTACCGCCATCGCGAACATCGCGAAGGCGGCCTAAAGAGGTGTCGATAAATCGGCTGCGCCGGCCGATCTCGGGGGGCTTGCCCGCCCTTGTAAGCTTTGGGGGGAAGTCGCCGGTCCCCCCAACTCCTCACGTACATCCTGGTACGCTCCGGGGTTGGGTCCCACCGGCTCCTCGACCTCGTCCTTGCTCGCTCGATTTATCGACAGCTCTTAAGGGCCTGAAGCCTGTTTGATTTCAGGGGCTGCCTCGTGACCGGCATGATCGGCGCGAAGGCAGCCTTTTTTCGTTCGGGGAAAGACCTTGATCCAGGAACGGTTGGAGGCACTGCGAGAAGCTGCTCGCCAAGAGATAGCGGGGGCAAAGGACCTCGTTGCCGCGGAAGAGCTCCGCATCAAGTATCTGGGGAAGAAGGGCGCTCTCTCCGAGATCTTGAAGGTGATGGGCAAGCTTCCACCGAACGAGCGGCGGGCGGTGGGCGAGGGGGCCAACGCGCTCAAGGCGGAGCTGGAAACCCTCCTCAGCGGTATCGCTGAGCGTTTTGAAGCGGCGAAGCTCGAACGCGAGCTCAAGGGAGCGCAGCTCGACGTGACGCTGCCCGGGCGACGAAGGCCGCAGGGCCATGTCCATCCGGTGACCCAAACGCTGGAGGCGGTGACCCGGATTTTCCACCGGCTCGGCTTCGAGACGGCGGAAGGGCCGGAGATCGAGCGGGACTACTACAACTTCGAGGCGCTCAACTTTCCCGCGGACCACCCCGCGCGGGACATGCAGGACACCTTTTTCATCGAAGGCGAGAGCCTCCAGCTGGGCCGGCCCGAGCCGGTCCTGTTGCGGACGCACACTTCGCCGGTGCAGATCCGCGCGATGCTCGAGCGCAAGCCGCCGTTGCAGATCATCGCGCCCGGACGGGTCTATCGCTGGGACTTCGACATCACCCACACTCCCATGTTTCACCAGGTCGAGGGACTGATGGTGGACCGCGGCGTGACCATGGCCCATCTCAAGGGCATACTCGACGCCTTCGCCCGGGCCTTCTTCGGGAGCAGCACCCGCACCCGCTTTCGTCCTTCGTTCTTCCCCTTCACCGAGCCGTCAGCGGAGATGGACATCGGTTGTATTCTTTGCGGCCAAGCTTCGGCGGCTGGTTGCCGCGTCTGCAAGGGGACCGGTTGGTTGGAGATTCTGGGCTCGGGGATGGTCCATCCCAACGTCTTCAGGGCGGTGGGTTACGACGACCCCACTCTGGGCGATGTCACCGGCTTCGCCTTTGGCATGGGTGTCGAGCGGCTGGCGATGTTGAGCTACGGCCTCGATGACATTCGGATGCTCTTCGAGAACGACATTCGATTCCTCGCGCAGTTCTAAGCTCGGAGGCGGGCGGTGAAGATCTCTCTTACTTGGCTAAATGAGCTCCTTTCGGAGCCGCTGGAGCTCACCGTCGAAGAGCTGGCGAAGCGGCTGACCATGGCAGGGCTGGAGGTGGAGGGGATCCACGAGCCCATTGCCAAGGTGGTGGGCTTGGACGACGTGGTGCTGGAGGTCAACGTCACGCCCAATCGGCCCGACGCGCTTTCGCACTGGGGTGTGGCGCGCGATCTGGCGGCGCTGACCGGCATCGGGCTCAAGCCGCCGACCCTTCCCGCCGGAATCGATACCGCCACCGATCGCGAGGGTGCAGGCCGAGTTGTGCGAGTTGTGCGAGTTGTGATCGAAGCGAAGGATCGCTGTCAAAGGTACGCGGCGCGGTTGATCGAAGGAGTCAAGGTCGCTCCGTCGCCCGACTGGCTCACGCGCCGGCTGCAGGCCTGCGGGGTCCGGCCAATCAACAACCTGGTCGACGTGACCAACTACGTCTTGATGGAGCTTGGCCAGCCCCTTCACGCTTTCGACTACGACCGGCTGTCAGAAGGGCGCGTCGTGGTCCGGCTGGCGAGGGAGGGGGAGACGCTCAAGACTCTGGACGGTAGGGAGCAGGTGCTCTCGCAGGACGATCTGGTGATCGCCGATGCGCAGCGCGCGCAGGCGCTGGCCGGCGTGATGGGAGGCGAGACCAGCGAGGTCAATCCCGGCACTACCCGCGTCCTTCTGGAAGCGGCCGCCTTCTCTCCGCCATCGGTTCGACGCACCGCGAAACGGCACGGCTTTCACACCGAGGCGTCACACCGCTTCGAGCGGGGGGTCGACGCGGCCGAGGGGCTGGTCCGTGCGCTGGATCGCGCGGCGGCGCTGATCGCCGAATTGGGTGGAGGCAAGGTGAAGGGTGGCCGCTGGGACGCGGTGGCCACACCTCTCGTGCCGCGATCGATCGCGCTGCGCTTCGATCGGGTGGGCGCCCTGTTGGGCTGCGATGTGCCTCCCGCCGAGACCCAACGGATCCTCACCGCGCTGGGCTTTACGCTCACCGAGCCCACCGCGGTCGGAGCAAAGGTCACCGTGCCTTCGTACCGCGTGGATATCGAAGGGGAGGCGGACCTGGTGGAGGAGGTGGCCCGCATCCGGGGCTACGCCGCCATCCCCAGCGAGCTTCCCCCCAGCCGAGTGCCCAGCGCCCAGCTCTCATCACGCGAGCGTGCAGAGGCGCGCATGCGGCAAGTGCTGGTAGGGGCCGGATTTGACGAGGCGATCAACTACTCGTTCAATGACCCTCGCGAGCTAGAGGCGTTGGGCTCAAGGACGCTGGTTCGCCTGCGCAATCCTCTTACCGCCGAGAGCTCGGCGATGCGCACCCACCTCTCGGTGGGGCTCCTTCAATGCCTTGCCCGCAACCTTCGACATGGGGCCTCTGCCGTCCGGCTCTTTGAAGTGGGCCGGGTCTATCGGCCTGAGCCTGCGGCGGCAAACGCTAAGGAGCGGATTACCCCGGTGGCTCAGGAGCAGCTGCGGCTTGGCGGTCTGCTACATGGGAGTCGTTTTGAACGAGTCTGGACCCACGCGTCACCGGGGCCGGGGGCCAAGGACGCGTCGCTCGACTTCTACGACGCGAAGGGTGCGGTGGAGACGGTGCTGGAGGCGCTTGGGGTAGCGGGCGTCCAGTTCAGCCCCGCGGAAGAAGCCGGGTACCATCCCCGAGCGACCGCCCGGCTTGTCGCGGAGGACGGTGCGGTTCTGGGACAGGTCGGCGCGCTCGATCCGCGCTGGGCAAAGCGCCTGGAGCTTCCGGCGGGCGTGTTCCTTTTCGAGCTCGATGCCGAGGCGCTCTTCGCGTTGAGCGCTCGGGCCCAAGCCGCGACCGCCTACCGGCCGCTGCCGAAGTATCCAGCGGTGACCCGCGACCTGGCGGTGGTGGTCCCCCTGGAGCAACCTCAAGAGGCGGTCCGGCAGGTGATTTTGGAGGTGGGACAGCCCCTGGTAGGCGCGGCCCAGCTCTTCGACGTCTACGTGGGTAAGCCGCTCCCGGAGGGGAAGAAGAACCTCGCCTTCGCCCTGGAATACCGTTCCCCCGAGAGGACCCTGACCGACGAAGAGGTGACCCGGGCCCACCAGGAGATCGTCTCCCAGGTGAACGCCCGGCTCGGCGCGGAGCTCCGCTGAGGGGGCGCGGTCCCGGGAGCCGTCCGATATGTTGACAGAACTACGGGAAATTGCTGAGGTTCTGGAGACTCGTCGTTCAGCGGGGGATCACGCATGACCAAAGCGGACATCATCGAGGCCATCTACGAGAAGGTTGGCTTCTCCAAGAAGGAGTCGGCCGAGATCGTGGAGCTGGTGTTCGACACGGTGAAGGAGACCCTCGAGCGCGGCGACAAGATCAAGATCTCGGGGTTCGGCAACTTCCAGGTGCGTTACAAGAAGGCGCGCGTGGGCCGCAATCCGCAGACTGGAACGGAGATCGAGATCTCCGCGCGTCGCGTGCTGACCTTCCGTCCCAGCCAGGTGCTGAAGTTGGCGCTCAACGCCGGCGATGCGGAGCTGGCCAACTCGTTGCCGGACGACGACGAAGATGAAGCCGAGGGCGAGGGCGAGGGCAGCAGCGGAGGCGCGGAGCAGGCGTAGTGCTTCCTCGTGCGCGGGAATCTGCCTTGACCCTCGCACCCGAGGGCGGCATAACCACCCGGCCTGACGGGGCGTAGCGCAGCCTGGTAGCGCACTTGCTTGGGGTGCAAGTGGTCGCAGGTTCAAATCCTGTCGCCCCGACCATTTTTAGCCCTCGGAATCTCTAAGGTTCCGGGGGTTTTATTTTTCCAGGGTAACAACGGCATGGTGGCCCGGGGTGACCCCAGGGTAGTCCGTTCGGATGCCTTGAAACCCACTGCCCAGATTGGGCCACGCTCCCCCCTTCGCCGCGCGATTCTGCGCGGCGGCCGGAGGACGCAACGATGTCTGGTCACGCGCAGGTTGAGCTGAAGCTGGGTGGCAGCACGTTGAACGCATCCGCCTTCCTTTGAGGCGCCTCGGCCCTTCCCTCGCACTCGGGGCTCGCAAACGCGGAGGCGCCGATCGTCACCTCACCCACCGGCAACCCCTCGAGGCGGGTCGAGGCTTCGCCGGAAGGCCGCACGTCTCGGGGCACCTCCCGGGAGGAGGAGGTGAACCGGAACCGAACGCACGCGATCCCTGAATCGCTGGGCACCGTCAGCGCCACCTGGGCGATCCACTCCTCGAAGGAGCAGTACCTGGCAAGCTCGTTTCCCGCAACTTCTCAACTGCCCTCTTTACTTTTGGCGCTCACAAGACTTTTGGCACTCACGAGCAGCCGTGTTAATTGTCGCGTCCATTAACGAGGACGGAAACAATGAACAAAACATGGTTGCTCTTGCTGGCGCTCCTGTGCGGATGCGGCGGTAACATCGATCATGTTGACCCGGCCGCGGAGACCGAAGCCGACGATCTTGACAGCATCGGCCAGGCGGCCATCCCCACCCCCTCGATCCAGCTTTTCTACGTCTGCGGCAACACCTTCAAGATCTGGAGCTACGAGCCGGCCGCGGTCACCGTCACCTTCGCCGTGGAGCGAACCGGTGAGACCGGGACGTTGAGCCTCCCCGCACCGGCCGGCGGCGTCGCCCGCAGCGAAACCTTTCTCAGCACGCGCACCGTGGGAACCGTGTTCCTCTTCCGGAACGGCGTGCGGATCAACGCCTATGCCAATCAAAAGAAGCCCTGCCAAGCACCCGACTCCAACTCGGCGCGGCTAGGCTCCTGGTCCAACGTCTTTCCGTGGCCGGCGGTGGCGATCCACGCCACGCTGTTGCCGGACGGGCGGGTGGCGACATGGAGCGCGAACGACATGCCGTACGTCTGGAGCCCGTCCACCAACAGCTTCCAGATGATCGAATCGCCCTCGCACGTTTTCTGCTCCGGCCACGCGCTGCTCGAGGACGGTCGCCTCCTCGTCTCCGGCGGCCACATCTCCAACGACCACGGCCTGCCCGACACCAACTTCTTCGACTGGCGGACCTCCCGCTGGACCAAAGGACCCAAGATGCGGGCCGGCCGCTGGTACCCCACCGTCACCACGCTGGCCAACGGCGACGTGCTCAGCATTGCCGGCAGGGACGAGAGCTCGACGAACAACCCCTACCCGGAGGTCTGGAGCGCAGCGACCAACAGCTGGCGGGTTCTCACCGGCGCCTTCCTGCAGCAGCCCTACTACCCCAGAATGTTTCTGCTGCCCAACGGGCGAGTGCTCTACACCGGCGCGCCCACCCTCTCCCGCTACCTGGACACCAACGGGGCCGGGCGGTGGATCACCGGGCCAACCTCCCGATTTGGGGATCGGAACTATGGCACCGCAGTGATGTACGAGCCAGGGAAGGTCGCGCTGATCGGTGGCAATGTGAGTGCGCCCACCAAGACGGTGGAGCTGCTGGACACCAACGTTTCCGGAAGCCAGTTTCGCTACACCGCTTCCATGGCCTACGCGCGGCGTCAGCTCAACGCCACGCTCCTTCCCGACGGAAAGATCTTGGTCACCGGCGGAACCGGCGCTCCGGGCCCGAACAACCCGGCCGGCGCGGTGCTGGCGGCGGAAGTGTTCGACCCTACCACCGAGCGCTGGACCACTCTGGCCTCGATGAAGATCCACCGGCTCTACCACTCCACCGCGCTGCTCTTGACCGACGGCCGCGTCCTCTCGGCCGGGGGCGGTGAAGGTGGGGGCGGGGTAACCCAGAAGAACGCCGAACTCTACTCGCCGCCATATCTGTTCAACACGAGCGGCGGGGCGGCGGCCAGGCCATCGATTTCATCGGCCCCGGCCGCGGTGGGCTGGAACCAGACCTTTACCGTGACCAGCCCGCAAGCCTCGGCGATCCGCCAGGTCACGCTCCTGCGACTGGGGTCCGTCACCCATGCGCTGAACATGAACCAGCGCTTCAACCGCCTGAGCTTCACCACGGCCGGCGACGGGCTCCGAGTGGTTTCTCCGTTGAAGCGGGAGGAGGCACCTCCTGGCCACTACATGCTGTTCATCATCGACGGCAACGGCGTTCCATCGGTGGCGAAGGTGATTCAACTCCGATAGAGGTCCGGCTAAGAGGCCGGCACCAGCCACACCACCGAGAGCGGAGGCAGGGTTAGCTCGGCCGAGGCCGGCATCTGGTTCCAGGTCTGCTCCACCGCCTGGATCCGGCCGTAGTTCCCCAGCCCGCTGCCGTCGTAAACTCGGGCATCGGTGTTGAGCACTTCGTCGTAGGGGCCCGCCTGGGGCATCCCCACCCGGAACCGCTCGCGCGGAATCGGTGACAGATTGGCCACGCAGACCAGGTGCTTGCTCGGCTCGCGCGCGTAGCGTGCGAAGGCGTAGGCGTTCTCGTCGGCCGCGTCGGCCTGGATCCAGCGAAAGCCCTCCGGATGGCTGTCGACCTCGAACAGCGCCGGGGTATCCCGGTAGCGCCGGTTGAGATCCCCGATCAGCGTCTGCAGGCCGCGGTGAGAAGGGTCCTGGAGCAGATGCCAGTCCAGGCTCTGATCGTGGTTCCACTCCGCCACTTGTCCGAACTCGCTACCCATGAACAGCAGCTTCTTGCCGGGATGGGCCCACATCCAGGCGTAGAGAGCGCGCAGGTTGGCGAACTTCTGCCAACGGTCGCCCGGCATCTTCCCCAGGACGGAACCTTTCCCGTAAACCACCTCATCGTGCGAGAGCGGCAGGATGAACTTCTCGCTGAAGGCGTAGATCAGCCCGAAGGTGAGACTGTGGTGGTGGTGCTTCCGGTAGATGGGGTCCTTTGAGAAGTAGCTCAAGGTGTCGTGCATCCACCCCATGTTCCACTTGAGGTCGTACTCCAACCCGTTCTCGGAGGTCTTTCCGGTCACCTTGGGCCAGGCGGTCGACTCCTCGGCGATCACCATCACCCCTGGGTGCTTGGTGTGCACCAGGGAGTTGAGCTCCTGCATGAACTTGATTGCCTCCTCGTTCTCTCGGCCGCCGTGCTTGTTGGGCAGCCATTCACCCTGTTTCCGGCTGTAGTCGAGGTAGAGCATCGAGGCGACCGCGTCCACCCGCAGCCCGTCCACGTGATACTCCTCGAGCCAGAAGAGCGCGTTGGCCACCAGGAAGTTGCGGACCTCATTGCGTCCGAAGTTGAAGACGTAGGTTCCCCACTCGGGCTGTTCCCCGCGGCGCGGATCCTGGTGCTCATAGAGCGCGGTGCCGTCGAAGCGGCCCAACCCGTGCGCGTCCTTCGGGAAGTGGCCCGGCACCCAGTCGATGATTACGCCCAGACCCCGGGAGTGCAGATAGTCGATGAAGTAGCGCAGGTCGTCCGGATGGCCATACCGCGCGGTGGGGGAGTAGTAGGAAACCACCTGGTAGCCCCAGGATCCGCCGTATGGATGCTCCGCCACCGGCATCAGCTCCACATGGGTGAACCCAGTTTCCTGGAGGTAGTCGGCCACCTCGGTGGCGAGTTCCCGGTAGGTGAGGGGTCGGTTTCCCTCCTGCATATTTCGCCGCCAGGAGCCCAGGTGCAACTCGTAGATTGAGACCGGCTTCCGCGCTTCTTTATCCGAAGCCTGCGGAGCCTGCTGCGCCCGTGAGAGAAGCCACTCGCCATCGCGCCAGGTGTACTGATTGAGATCGTGCACCACCGACGCGGTGAGCGGCGGAGCCTCGGTGCGAAACGCCAGGGGGTCCGACTTGAGGATCTTGCCGCCCGCTGCCGGCCGGATCTCGAACTTGTAGCGCTGACCGGGCCCGACTTCTGGAACGAACAGCTCCCAAACGCCCGCGCCCCCGCCTCCGAGCTTGCGCATCGCGTGCAGCCTGCCGTCCCAGGAGTTGAAGTCCCCGACCACCGAGATACCCGCCGCGGTGGGCGCCCAGACCGAGAAGGAGGTTCCCGCGGTTCCGCCATGGTGCATCGGGTGCGCGCCCATGCGCTCCCAAAGCTGCTCGTGACGACCTTCGGACGAGAGGTAGACGTCCAGATCTCCCCAGGTCGGCAGGAAGCTGTAGGGATCTCTTAGGACATAGGTCTTGCCGCCCGGGTAGGTCACCTCGAGTAAGTATTCGAACACTTCGACTTGAGCTTGCTGAGCCTGCCGCCCGTTCAGCCGCCCCTCGAAGACTCCGCCGTAGCGGTGCTGCATTGGGAAGCGTCCGTCGGGTCCCAGAGCCGTGGGGACCACCGTGATCTTCTCCGCGTCGGGACGGAAGGTTCGGACCACCCAACCATCTCCGTCGGGGTGCACGCCGAGCACGCTGTGGGGATCGGGATGGGCAAGCTGAACGACGCGCTGAAACTCGCGCTCCCGCTCCTGGCGGTCGGCGGGCTTCCTCAAGGCGCCTCCTTCACTTCGGCTTCTTGCTCCAGGCTCATCAGGACCTTCGCAGGAATGCTCACCCAGTTCGGGCGATGTTGGAGCTCGTAGCGCAGCTCGTAGAGGAGCTTCTCCAGCTCCAGGGCGTCGAGCACCGTGTCGAAGGCGCTATCCTTGGGGATGAACGCCGCTCCGTCGGTCGCGCCGTGGTACCCCTTCAAGAAGGCCGTGCGGATCTGCGGGATCCACTTGGCTGCCGCTGCGTCATTCAGCTCCGCGGTGGCGGCGGCGTAAGAGAAGGATCGAAGCATCCCGGCCACGTCCTTGAGCGCGCAGTGCTTCTCGCGCCGCTGGTTGAAGGGCCGGAGCGGCTCCCCCTCGAAGTCGAAGATGATCCAGTCGGCCTCCGAGCCGGGGGTGAAGAGCACCTGTCCCAGGTGGAGGTCTCCGTGAACGCGAATTTTCTGGCCGGATGGCTCCACGTGCGCCAGCTTCTGGGCGCGTGCGGTGAGGGGAGCGCGACGGTCCATCAAGCTGGGCACCGACTCGGAGGCGAGCGAGAGCGCTACCCCCAGCTCCCCGACGATGGAGGAGCTCCAGCGTTGAAGATCTTCACGGCCGAGCGGCTCTGGCGCGAACGCCGGGTCGTTGGGCTCGGAGGCGAGAATCCTGTGAAGCTCGCCGAGCCGCTTACCCAGCGTCTCGACCTCGCCCAGCAGGGCCGGGCCTTGGGCCTCGATCTGTTTGAACGCGTCGACGACGTAGCCCCAGCCGTCACCTTGCGAGGGGATGAACTCGTGGATGACTCCCAAGGTCATGGGAGAGGGGCCGTCGAGCTGGAGCGCACCCAGCATCCGGGGGACCCTGGCCGGTCCTGGCCCCTTGCGGTGCTCGGCAAAGAAGCGCCCCATTTCGTACTCGGGGTTCACCCCGGGCTCGAGCTTGCGGATCAGCTTCATCATCGCTTTGTCGGCGAAGATGATCGAAGTGTTGGACTGTTCCGAGTTGATCCGGCGCAGGGCGGGCTCCTCCGGCAGCGCGTCGAGCTGTACCGCCGCGTCCGCCATCCGCTCGCCCTTGAGCACCCCCGCGCCGGCTGGAACCTGGCTCCCCGACTGGACCACCCGGAGCAGCAGCTGCACCACGTCGTCGTTGTCGAGCGCATCCTTGAACTCGCCGTTCGCGCGAGGCACCAGCGGGAGCAGGTACCTCTCGGCCGACCCAAGCTCGTAGGTCACCTCCACCACCGCGAGGACCGCCTGCACCGCACCCGTTTCAAACGGCACATGGTCGACGATGGTGACCTGCTTGATAGGCCATGCCTTCCCGCCGAACCAACGCCGGGACTGCAGATAAGCGGGGACTTTGCTGAGGTCGACCTGAGTCATGATGAGGTGGCTCCGTTTGTCGATTTAAGCCTGTCGAGCCTGTCGAGCCGGAACCAGAGAAACATGTAGGGCCCGAGTGACAATTGGTAGGGCTGCTCGGTGATTTCTGGAAAGAGCGCCTCGCCGATCAGCTCGACCGGCACGTAGCCCGCCCAGCTACGGAGGTCCAGGAGCGCGGGTTGGGCGTGGCGGGAGAGGTTGCACACCACCAGACAGGCCTGCTCCCCTTCGGTGCGCAGGAAACACATCACCTTGGAGTTGGCCGGATTGGCGAAGGTCAGCTTGCCCGTTCCGAAGACGGGATAGCGCTGCCGCACGCGGATCAGGCGCTTCACCCAGCCCAGCATCGAGGAGCGCAACTTCTCCTGTGCCTCGACGTTGATGCCCTGGTAACCGTAGACCGCATCGGAGATCAGCGGAGCGTAGAGCCGAGCGGCGTCCGCGCGGGAGAAGCCGGAGTTTCTGTCACCGGTCCACTGCATCGGGGTGCGGACGCCGTTGCGGTCGCCGAGATAGATGTTGTCTCCCATCCCGATCTCGTCGCCGTAGTACATCACCGGCGTTCCCGGTAGGGAGAAGAGCAGCGAGTGCATCAGCTCGAGCCGGCGGCGCCCTTTGTCCATCAGTGGCGCCAGCCGCCGGCGGATGCCAACGTTGATCCGCATCCGCGGATCTTTTGCGTACTCCCGATACATGTAGTCGCGCTCTTCGTCGGTGACCATCTCCAGCGTCAGCTCGTCGTGGTTGCGCAGGAAGATGGCCCACTGGCAGTTCTCCGGGATCTCCGGGGTTTGCTGTAGGATTTCGACGATCGGCCTCCGCTCCTCGCGGCGGATCGCCATGAAGAGGCGGGGCATCACGGGGAAGTGGAACCCCATGTGGAACTCATCTCCATCACCGAAATACAGCCGCACATCGGCGGGCCACTGGTTAGCCTCCGCCAGTAGAATCCGCGTCTGGCCATACTCCTTGTCGAGGGTTGCGCGCAGCCTCCTCAAGAAGGCATGCGTCTCTGGGAGGTTCTCGCAGTTGGTGCCTTCGCGCTCGAACAGGTAGGGCACCGCATCGCAGCGGAAGCCATCCACGCCCATGTCGAGCCAGAAGCGCATGACGTTGAGCATCTCCTCCTGTACGGCCGGGTTGTCGTAGTTCAGATCCGGTTGGTGGGAGAAGAAGCGATGCCAGAAGTACTGCTTGGCGATGGGATCCCAGCTCCAGTTGGAGCGCTCGGTGTCGGTGAAGATGATCCGGGTGCCCTTGTACTTGTCGTCCGTATCGCTCCAGACGTAGTAGTCGCGCTTGGGAGAGCTCAGGTCGCGGCGCGCCTCCTGGAACCAGGGGTGGTCGTCGGAGGTGTGATTCACCACCAGCTCGGTGAGGATCCGGATGTTGCGCTTGTGCGCCTCCACCACCAGCCGCTTGAAGTCCTCGATCGTCCCGTAGTCGGGATGGATCTTGTAGTAGTCGGCGATGTCGTAGCCGTCGTCTCGCAGCGGGGATGGATACATCGGCAAGAGCCAGAGGCAGTTGACCCCCAGCGATTCCAGGTAGGGCAGCTTCTCGATCAGGCCAGGGATGTCGCCGATGCCGTCGCCGTTCGAGTCATAGAAGGCGCGGATGTGCAGCTCGTAGATGATCGCCTTCTTGAACCAGAGGGGATCTTCCTGAAGCGGTGGAATGATGCTGTTGGCGGCGGGCGGCGGTAGCGCACTCTCAGGTGCCAAGCTTGAAGTCTCCTAACGACAGCTATTGGAAGTAGTCGAACGACGCCTCGCTGCGGAGGAATCGGTGTACCGACCAGATCGCAGCCGGCGCCTCGGGCGTCAAGCGAACGTACGCCGACGGCCCCTGCCAAAGCTCCCGCTTGCCGGTGAGCTGCTCTACCACCTGGTAGGTCTCATCCGGCCCGATGCCGAGCGCGTCGAGCGGAATCTCCAGCACCGCCTCCTGCGTCGCATGGGGATCCAGGCTCACCGCCACCAGGACCCGGCTCGCCGGCCGGCCGGCGCTCTTGGGCGTCACCTTCCCGTAGAACAGCACCCGGTCGTTATGGGCCGGGTAGAACCGCAGCGCCCGGTAGCTCAGCAAGGCAGGATGCTCCCTGCGCGCGACGTTCAGCGCCCGCAGATAGTTCTGGAGGTTTCCGGGCTGGTCGAAGTCCCGGTACCGCAGCTGATACTTCTCGGAGTCGAGATACTCCTCGCCCTTCAGCTTCGCGTTCTCGCATAGCTCGTAGCCGCTGTAGATCCCGTACGAGGGAAGGAGGGTGGCGGCCAGGGCCACGCGGATCTTGAACGCCGGCGGCCCCCCCTGCTGAAGAAGCTCCGGCAGGATGTCCGGCGTGTTGGGCCAGAGGTTGCCGCGCATGAACTCCACCACCGGCGGCGTAGTCAGCTCGGTCAGGTAGCCCTCCAACTCGCCCTTGAAGTTCCTCCACGTATAGTAGGTGTAGGACTGTGAGAAGCCGACCTTGGCCAGTGCCTTCATCATCTTGGGGCGGGTAAAGGCCTCGGACAGGAAGATCACGTCCGGGTGCTCCTTCCGCACGCTGTCGATTAGCCACTGCCAGAAGCGCACCGGCTTGGTGTGTGGATTGTCCACACGGAACATCTTAACTCCCGCGTCGATCCAGAACAGCACCACCGATCGGAGCTCAGTCCAGAGCGACTCCCGCGCCCGCCCCAGAAAGTCGAAGTTGACGATGTCCTCGTACCGCTTGGGCGGGTTCTCCGCGGTCTTCAAGGTTCCGTCCGGCCGGAAGAGAAACCATTCTGGATTCGCCTTGATGTACGGGTGATCCGGCGCGCATTGAAATGCCAGGTCCAGCGCGACATCGATCCCGAGCCCCTTGGCTTTCTGCACGAACCGTTTGAAGTCCTCCATCGTGCCGAGCTGCGGATGGAGGCTCTTGTGGCCGCCCTCGGCGGCGCCGATCGCCCAGGGGCTGCCCACATCGTCGGCTCCCGCCTGCAGAGAGTTGTTCTTTCCTTTCCGGGCGATGCGGCCGATGGGGTGGATCGGTGGCAGGTAGACCACGTCGAAGCCGAGCTGAGCCGCGTAGTCCAGCTGCTTCTCCGCATCCTTGAAGGTGCCGTGGCGCTGCTTGCCGTTCGCCTCTAGGGGTCCGCAGCTCCGGGGGAAGAACTCGTACCAGGCGCCGACCGACGCCCTGACCGGCTCGACCACCAACTCCAGC